>CAMAVG010000097.1 GCA_945861605.1 Rickettsia typhi | reverse complement strand
TATACGACACATCATTTGGTCACACTGAAGTTATCGCGAAAAAAGTTGCCGAAGGTGTTGCTTCCCAAAACTTGGAGGTAAAGCTTTTTGCCGTGAAAGAAATTAACGAAAAGCCTGAAATTCTTACTGAAATTGAATTGTTTGACGGTGTGATTTTCGGTTCACCAACATACATGGGCTGTGTTTCTGCGGATTTCAAAAAATTCATGGATTCCACTTCACAAATTTGGTACGGTCAAAAATGGAAGGATAAAATCGCCGCTGGTTTCACAAACTCAGCTGGTCTTTCAGGTGACAAAGCCAACACTCTTTCAACAATTTGCACATTTGCCTGCCAACATTCAATGGTATGGGTTTCACAAGGAATTTTCCCTGATGGCACGCTGAACAGACTTGGTTCTTGGGTTGGCTTGATGGCACAATCTGATAACGCACCCGCTGAAATCACACCACCTGAAGGCGACAGACAATACGCCGTTGCATTCGGTGCAAGAATTGCAACATTCATGGCAACAAAATTGAAGTAATTTTTCAAAAAATATGAAAGAGAAGGCAACAAAATTAGGCGCAGATTTCACAAAGTCTGAGCCTAACGCTTCCAAAATGGAAGACAAAAAAAACGAAGCAACCAAAGAAATTGCTGAAATTGAAGCACTCGTTACAGAGCTCAAGGAACATCTTGTTCGCTCATTGGCAGAAAACGAGAATCTGAAAAAACGCCAACAAAAGGAACTTGAAACCGCAACAAAATTTGCAAATTCAAATATTCTGAAGGATCTAACCGAACCATTCGAACAGCTTTTCATGGCACTTGCAATCAAACCATCGCAGGAAATCGCACAAAGTCCTGAGTTCACCTCCCTTATGAGTGGAATTGAAATGACAAAAAAGACTTTCGAAAAAGCATTTGAAAAATACGGACTCAAACGCATTTTCCCACAAGGTGAAAAGTTCGATCACAACCACCACCAAGCAATTTCGCAGGCTACACAAGAAGGCGTTGATTCCGGAATTATCATAAATGTTGTGCAAGCCGGTTATATTTTGGAGGAAAGGGTAATTAAACCCGCGATGGTAGTCGTTGCAAGTTAGTTTTTATAAGAAACAAACGCGTGCGACCACCCATTGACCAAGATTTTGGTTATCAATTGTACTTTGGTGTTGACTCTCACCTTCGCGAAAATCCTTTTTGTGAGGGTGTCCACAGTGTTGATTGAGACATCCATGATATCGGCAATATCTGAACGCTCCTTTCCATTGTAAATGAGTTTAATTAGCTCGGTTTCTCTTTGCGAGAAAGGAAATTTCGCGTCATAGCCCCTTATGTTGATCTTCCTCACATCTTCAAATGCGTTGTTGAAAATCATGCATATTCCAAGCAATTGATGAATAAACGATGTGTCTTGAATTAATTTTTCTGATTGCAATGACAAATAAAATCCATTTTGACCAAATGGGTATATTGAAATTGGAATACATACCCCATGTTCAAGACCTTCCATTCTGACAGAATTTTGCATTTGCAATAACTTTACTTTCTGTGCGGGAGTTATATGAATTTCAGTCATTTCGCGATATGCTTCATTCCATGTGAGTAACTTGTTGTATATTTTTATAACATTAATCGCAGGATCAATTTCATTGTATGCCCTTGTGTAGTATTTCTCGCACCATGATTTATCGTAGTTATGGTACATAATCGCCTCTTCAAATGTGGTGTAGTTATATGTTTTGACGCCGACTGAATCAAAAAAATTTGCAATATTTAATACTAGGTCTTCAACGGTTCTTGATGAAACAATTTGTGATATTGCGGATGAGAAATCCTGCATATTATTGCAAAAATGGTTAAAAATGGTCGGAGTAGAGGGATTCGAACCCCCGACCTTCTGGTCCCAAACCAGACGCGCTACCAAACTACGCTATACTCCGCACTATTTAAACTATTTTCTTTTACCATTTTTAAATTGTCAAGTCTTTTTCTTGACTTATTTAATTGCCAGCACATTAATAAATAATTATTTATTTTCAACACTATGGTTCCATTTTCGTATTGGATTGGCTTTTTAATCTTTTTAGTCATTGCACTTTCGCTTGATTTACTCGTTTTCAATAAGAAGGATCACACTCCAACATTGAAAGAATCCCTTTTCTGGACAATAGTCTGGACGAGCATCGCCGTTGGATTTCGATATGTTTTAAACCACCAACTTGGTGAAAAAGCCGGAGACGAATTCATTACGGGCTATGTTTTGGAAAGAATTCTGAGCGTTGATAACATTTTTGTTTTCGTTTTGATATTCTCATATTTCAAAGTTCCGCTTGCATTGCAACACAGGGCGTTGATGATTGGGATTGTCGTTGCAATCTTCCTTCGTGCCGGTTTTATTTTCGCAGGAGCAGCCTTGGTAGAAAAATTTGAATGGATTTTATATGTTTTTGGTGCATTTTTGGTTTATACTGGTGGGAAAATTATTTTCTCCAAAGAAGGCGAGGAAACCCTTGAAGACAACAAAATTGTTAAACTTTGCCACAAATTTTTCAATGTTATTCCGGAATATTACGGCAAAAGGCTTATTGTGAAAGAAAGCGGCAAAAAAGCGTTGACAATGCTCGGTTTAGTGGTAATTTCCATCGGTGCTAGTGATGTCATTTTCGCTGTTGATTCCATTCCCGCCGTTTTTGCTGTTACAACCAACACTTATATCGTGTTCACGGCAAATGTCTTTTCCGTGCTTGGTTTGTGTGCAATTTTCTTCCTGATAGCAAATGTTTTGAACCATTTCCACTACTTGAAATTTGCGCTTTCGATAATTTTGGTCTTCATCGGAGTGAAAATGCTAATCGTGAAATGGATTCATATTGATACTATGCACTCGCTGATTTTCATAATCGCGACATTCGTTTTGGCAATTATTGCTTCGGTTGTTAGGGCTAGGGGGTTGAGGGGGAAAAAATTAATATAGGCGTATGGATGGATTAGAATTGATTATTGATTACGACACTGCACTGACACCGAAACAAGTTGCAGTGTT
>CAMAVG010000096.1 GCA_945861605.1 Rickettsia typhi | reverse complement strand
CAAGCATTTCTTTGGATATTATGGACTGCTTTCCCGTTTGCACAACTTGCCTACCTTCTTCCCATCATTTTGATAATTCCATTTGTGACGAAAAAATCGCAAAATTCCGCTCAAAATTCCACGCTTTTGCTTTACATAACATTCACTCCAACGATTCTAATGTCCATTTTAGGATTCAGCATGAACATGAGAATTATTGAATCGTGGGGTATTCCAAACTGGTTTTTGTTGACGACATTCCTTTTACGGAACCGCGAAATTTCAAAGCCTCGAGTTGCGATAATCCTTGCTTGCATTGTGAGTATCGCCTATTTAATTTTTAGTGTTTTCGTTCACGCGTTTGATATCAAAACCAAACATACTCAATACGATGCACGAAAAATAAACGCAGAAATTGAGGCTCAGTGGAATGAAATTACGCAAAATCGACCAATTGTTTATGTCGTTGGCAATATTAATCCAATTCAGGATTTCATCTTCTATTCCCCGCAGCGACCGCACGCCTTGTTTGAATTTGATCGTAAAATTTCCCCGTGGATTGCGGAGAATCACGAACGAAAATCATCGATTGCAATGTGTGAAAATCACGATTTTGCGTGCCAAGAAAAAGCGATTGAATACTTCGCACAAATTGAGTTCATCACGATTGAAAAAAACGAAATATTAATCTATATTCCAAAATGATAATCCTCAAAATCATAATTGCAGTCTTGCTTGGAGCCGTTGGGCAGGTGTTTTTTAAGCTTGGTTCATCTTCGTTTAAAGGTGGATTTTTCGATCACATTTTGTTGTTTATAACCAACAAATTTCTGTTTTTTGGTCTTGCATTGTACGGGATTTCGACGCTGATTTATGTCACAACTTTGCAAAAAATTCCGCTTTCACTTGCCTATCCCCTCATTTCGATTGGGTATATTTTCGTTCTGTTTTTTTCGTATTTCTTCCTTGGAGAAGCTCTCTCGTTGAGTAAAATTCTTGGAACTTTAATAATAATAATTGGTGTTTGCGTGCTATGTTTGAAATAAAAAAAAGCCTCTCAATCGTTGTTTCGGTCTACAATGAGGAGCAAAACATCAACCCAGTATTAACGCAATTGATTCACGAAATTCAAGTTTTTCAAGAACAAATTTCCTTTGAAATTATCTGCGTAAATGATGGCTCGAAGGATAACTCCCTTCGTGAATTGCAAAAATTTCAGGAAGTTTTCCCGATTAAAATTGTGAATTTCACGCGAAATTTCGGACACGAAATCGCAATGACAGCAGGCATGGACTGTGCAACTGGCGATGCCGTGCTATTCATGGATGGCGATGGTCAAAATCCGCCATCTGTAATTTTGGAGATGATCGCGAAGTGGCTCGAAGGCTTTGATATCGTGCTTTCAAAACGCAGAAATTACAAGGAAACCGGCTTGAAAGCGTTTCTCTCGAAGGCGTTTTATAAGGTTTTGAACTTCCTTTCCGATGTCAAATTCGATGCGTCATTTCCGGATTTCCGCCTGATTTCACGCAAATATGTGGAGAGAATCAAGCAAATTGACGAAACTGAGCGAATGTTTCGCGGAATTTTGAACTGGATTGGCCTCACAAACCATGCAATAATTGAATTTGATGTGCCAAATCGCCTGCATGGAGTCAGCAATTACAACATTTTGAAGTATCTGAACCTTGGAATCAACGGGATTTTGCAATTTTCGATAAAACCTTTGCGAATTTTCACGATTTTCGCGATTTTTTCGTGTGTTGTGAGTGTAATTTACGCGGGATATGTGTTCATCGACCACATGCTTTACGACCGTCCGCAAACAGGTTTTGCAACGATTGTGATTCTAATGATATCCCTTTTTTCCGTGCAAATGTTGATTGTATCGCTGATTGGGGAATATGTTGGGAGGATTCACATTGAAGTGAAAAAACGCCCGCTATACTTCGCCGATGTTATCTCGAAGGAGAAACTGTAAAAAGTCTCGCAACTAAATAATGCTCTTAACCGTTTCGATTATCTCATTCACGCTTGGCAGGCACATTTTTTCAAGATTCGCCGCGTATGGAAGTGGGACATCTTTCGCGCAAATGCGTTTTGGTTCGGCGTCTAAATAATCAAATGCTTGCTCAGCAACAATGGAAATAATTTCCGATGCAATGCCGGCGTAAGCCCAACCTTCTTCGATTACAACGATTTTATTCGTCTTTTTAACGGAGGCGATGATGGTTTCGGTATCCAGTGGTTTGAGGGTTAGAAGATCGATAACTTCGCACGAAATTCCTTGTTCTTCAAGCTTTTGTGCGGCTTCGATTGTGTATTTCATCATGTATGAAAACGAAACGAGGGTGATATCCGTACCGTGTTTTACAATTTTTGCTTTGCCAATTTCAAGATTTTCGTCGAAATCATCGCCAATTTCTTCGGCGTTGCCGTAAAGAAGTTCGCTTTCAAGGAAAATTACGGGGTTGTTATCGCGAATTGCGGCTTTCAGCAGTGCTTTGGAATCCTTAGCAGTGTATGGAGCGATGACCTTTAACCCTGGGCAGTGAGAGTACCAAGAAGCGTAGCATTGTGAGTGCTGGGCGCCGACTCTTGAAGCAGCACCGTTGGGACCTCTAAAAACAATTGGGCAGCCAACTCTTCCGCCGGACATATAATTCGTTTTTGATGCCGAGTTTATGATTTGGTCGATTGCTTGCATTGCGAAGTTGAATGTCATGAATTCGACGATTGGGCGAAGTCCGTTCATTGCGGCACCAACGGCAATTCCTGTGAAACCGTGTTCTGTGATTGGTGTATCAATGACGCGTTCTGCTCCAAATTCTTGTAGAAGCCCCTGTGTGACTTTGTAAGCACCTTGGTATTCTGCAACTTCTTCTCCCATAATGAAAACTGTGGAATCGGCGCGCATTTCTTCGGCCATAGCGTCCCTTAGGGCGTTTCTAAGTGTGATTGTTGCCATAATATTCTAACATAATAATTAAAAGCATTATTTCCAAGTTGGGAAATGTCAAGAAAGATTTTTTTCTTGAAAAAGCTCTTGCAATTCAGAAAACATTATGCTTTAATAACAAATAATTAATTTAAATTTTATG
>CAMAVG010000095.1 GCA_945861605.1 Rickettsia typhi | reverse complement strand
AAAAAAAAAAAAAAAAATGAAGATTTCCTACGAATAAAAGTTTGGGATTTCTCCATCTTCAGCTTTTGACGATGGAAAAGCATCTTGATACCTATTCCAGTTCATGCAATCTTCGGTGAGGAGTTCATCGCCCGTTTGAATATTTGGGGAATCCTCCTGTTTTGTTTCCGATTTCACGCCGGAGAGTTTATCAAACCATTCATTGTACCTCCGTTGCGATTCCTCAATTTCCTCTTGGCTTTTTTTCGTTATAAGCTTCTGAATAAACTTCGCGCGTTTGTATTCGGCTTTGGTTTTGAAGTCTCTTCGTTTAATTTTCGCCTCGCTATCGTTCGTGGCTTTTTCCACAACTTGAGCAATAATCTCCATTGCTTTTTCCTCACTCATTTCAATGATGTCCCTTAGGACTTTTGGTGTGAAATGCGTTTTGAGTTCCTGTAGCGTGGCATAGACTTCTTGGGTTTTTCTTTCACTGAGCAACCCTTCGTTTTCTGCTTGGTCGGATAATTGTTGATCATTTTTTGCCAGTTTGATCGCGGAATCCGCTATATCGCGTATGATATCCATACATTTTTTGCAGTCTGGTATTGTCATTTCCTCCTCCAATTTCAGGCTTTCTTGGGATTTCCTAAGCCTTGTAACAACGATCTCACTAAGAATTGTCATCGCAGTTTTTGTGTTTTCAATATAAGGTAGCATTTGTTTCATAAAAAAATTAATAACCCATCGTAGTTTCCAAAACTCCCCGCAAGGAAGCAAAAATTTCGCAATTATTTGACAATTGCAATTTCATAAATTATGAATCACAATAAACATTGAAAATTGATATGCTGACTCGCACACTTGCCAACGCAAAAGACACAATTCTTGATATCGCCCAAATATTCACGCAAATAATCACGCTGAATTTTTATCGAAAGCAATTACTTCGCAGCACAATTGAAATCAGTTTTTATTCCCTTCCCGTCATTTTCTTGACATCCTTCTTCACGGGGGCAGTCCTCACAATGCAAGCCAGTGCAGGGCTTTCCTTCCTTGCAGGACCAGCCACCCTTTCCGAAATCGTCGTTAGTGCAGTCGTTCGGGAACTTGGTCCCGTTTTAACAGGATTAATGATATCCGGAAGAATAGCCTCCGCCCTTGCTGCCGAAATCTCCACAATGAAAGTGACGGATCAAATCGACGCACTTCGCACGCTTCGAATCAACCCAAGCAAGTTGTTAATCGTTCCAAAGGTTGTCGCCGCATTAATTTCCATGCCAATTTTGATTACAATCTCCAATGTGATTTCAATGTTTGGCTCGTGGATTATTGCAACACACACCCTTCATTATAACGGCACACTCTACGCCTTCACAATGTTTGAGCATCTCAAACTGTTCGATTTCAACATCGGAATCCTCAAGGCAGTCGTTTTTGGTTTTATAATAACCTATGTCGGCACATATTCCGGAATGAACTCTGATGGATCCTCCGCCGGCGTTGGGAAATCGACCACCATTGCCGTCGTAACATCATCAATTTTAATCCTCGTTTGTAATTACATAATCACATTCCTGTTTTTTTAAGAGTTATGACGCCTGATTACGCAAAGGAAACGCTGAATTTACTTCGAATGTATGTAACCATTATTTTAACGCAATCCTCCATCATAGTATTCTGGCTTTTCCAAAATTTCAATGCGATATCATTTATAAAAACACGCATTGTTATATACGCAATAATATTCTTGCTTGTAATATGCGGCATTCTTCATCACAAAGCACAAAATTTACTGAATTTTTTAAAACACCAATGAAACAACACTTAAACTTGCAAATAGAAAACGACAAACTTGCCAAACAAGAAATTGCGACAAAACCAAAGTCAACACACCCAATTTTGATTGCAATATACACAAAAATATTTCCAATGTTTGCTGCGATATTCGTCTGCATATCAATAGAATTCGTTATGAGAGACAGCACACCAATGAGCGAAATATTGCACGATATTTTCTCCGTTTCGCCGCTTTTAATTTTAGTCGTTGCTATGTATTTACTCACAATGCAAATTACCAAAGATATTTAAACCCATATGACAAACCTCGCACAGAAATTAGGACAAAAATTCGTCAATTCCGTTTTTTCCTCCGTCCACACAAACTACGACAAAGCCAACGACGCAATGTCCCTTTTTCAACATCGCAAATGGAAAAAAGATTTTGTTTCAATGCTCAACATTTCAAAGGAAAGCATTGTTCTTGATTTAGCCTCCGGCACGGGCGACATCGTGAAACTCCTGCTTGAAAGGGGCTTAGCAAAGAACATCACAGGCTCTGATATCAACGCCGACATGCTTGAAATCGCCAAAAATAAAATCAAAAACGACTCCGTGAACTTCATAATCGCGGACGCAATCTCCCTGCCATTTGAAAACGCAACATTTGATTTCCTCACATGCACTTTCGGAATTCGCAATTTCCAAGAAATCGAAAAATCGATTATTGAAGCGAGGCGTGTCCTCAAAAAAGGCGGAAAATTCGCAATAATGGAATTTATGCCAGAGGCAGACAAATCCCACGGCAAGGTTTTCCATCAAGCCCACAGGTTTTACATCAAAACAATTTTGCCAAAATTTGATAAAATCTTCAAAAACGACTCAGGCTCATACGAATACCTCTCGCAGTCAATCCTTGCCTTTAACAACAGAGAAACCTTCGCAAGACTGCTGGAATCCAAGGGGTTTTCGGTTGTTTCTCCAACATTTTGCAACGGAACAGTCGGGATTTTCATCTGCACCGCAATATAAATTTTCATTTGCACCGCAATATAAAAAACCGCACTGCGTTGCAATTCGCAAAAAAACCCTTGCACATCGTTTCAAAATGTGATAACATAAGTTATCAATTTTTAAAGTTTATATGCACAATAGTAGTAGTGGTAGTAGTATTGGTATTGATAGTATAGATGCACAACAAGCCCAATTTCAATATGAAATCAAAGACAATTCAACGGAAAAACTTAAACCCCAACTCACTAGCGATCCAAAATCCCACTTCCCATATGTAGGATCAGCATTATCCACTCAACTTCAAGCTCAAT
>CAMAVG010000094.1 GCA_945861605.1 Rickettsia typhi | reverse complement strand
GTGCAACTTGAACCGCGCTTCTTGGATTGTTATTTTTATGCAAGACGCGACTAATATCAGATTTCACAGCGCGAATTAAGCGTGAATTGAACACTGCGGTGTCGTATCGTGTGAAAACAATTGAAGTTAAGAGGATTCCGCCGATGGTGGTCTCCGCACATGATTGAAGCACAAACAAAAGCAATATTACGATTTTAGACATTCCTACAATTTTTTACGAAATTTATACATACAAAGAAGATATCTCATAATTTTATAAGAAAATAAAAATGCAAGAAAATCTTGTGTTTGAGTCCAAAAAAACACATTAATTTCATATTTGAAAAAAATAAGAAATAATGCTTGATTTTTAAATTCTAAGTTTGTATGGTTTGCAAAATTCAAAACTAAAATCCACTTTTTTTAAGAAAATGGCAGTACCTAAAAGGAAGACATCAAAGTCTAAAAGAGATATGAGACGCTCACACCATGCTCTTAAAGCAACTAATGTTGTGATCAACAAAAAAACCGGCGAACCGCAACGCCAACACTGTATTGCCTCAGATGGCACATACAAAGGAGTTCAAGTTCTTGAAGCAAAGTAATTTTTTTAGAGAACTGTGTCAGTTTTGTTATACGGAAACAATAAGGAGATTGTTAGCGCCATTGAAGCCATTGCTAGTGAAAAAGGTATTAAGAAAGAAGTTTTCTTCGATGCACTCGAAGCAGCATTCCTTCAAATCGCAAAAAACACATTTGGCGAAGGCTACAACTTTATTGTCAGATTCGGAAGGTCGAATGGTCTTGTTGAATTTGCGCGCGAACTGACGGTTGTTGAAAAAGTTGAAAACGAATTTTGTGAAATCTCTCTAAAAAATGCACAAAAAATCAAACCTGACGCACAAATTTCCGAAGTAATCGCCGAAGATATGCCAACGATTGAAATCAATCATGACATACTCTACCGCGTTCGCAAGGAGATCTCAGAAGTGATTCTTGAAGCAGAAAAAGACATAGAATACCAATATTTCCAAAATCTTTACGGTCAAATTGTCACAGGAACAATCAAACGCGTTTCACCCAACGGCGTCCTTGTTTCAATTGACAGATTCGAATGCTTCATTCCACGAAAACACCTAATTTTCGGCGAACTTGACAGAATGAAAAACGGTCAAAAAATTACCGGTATTGTTGACTCAATCCAAAGAAGTAATTTCCAATCTCAAGCGACCCTTTCTCGCACAACTCCTGAATTTCTTGTCAGACTTTTCGAAAACGACATTCCTGAAATTTACGACGGCAGTATCAAAATCAAGGCAATTGCTCGTGAGGCAGGCTCTCGCTCAAAAATTGCGGTTTTCTCGGAAGATTCCTCAATTGACGCAGTCGCAACTTGCATCGGTGTCCGCGGTAAAAAAATTCAAAATATCACAAAAGAACTTGGCGAAGAAAAAATCGATGTCATTTCTTGGAACCAAGATGTCGCAACATTCTTGATCAACTCCCTGAAAAACATTCCAATTGTGAATGTAGTTGCCGACCACAAAACCAAAAGCCTCGATGTCGTCCTGACTTCTGAAAATATCAGTAATGCGATTGGTCGTCGCGGGCAAAATGTTCGACTCCTAAGCAACCTAACAGGCTGGGCTGTGCACTTCATAACCGAAGACGAAAATTCACAGAAGAAAATCAAGGAATTTGAGGAATGCGTTGTCACACTTACAAATGAACTCGATCTTGAAGAAATTGTCGCACAACTCCTTGTTGC
Source organism: Rickettsia typhi (assembly GCA_945861605.1). Taxonomy (GTDB): domain Bacteria; phylum Pseudomonadota; class Alphaproteobacteria; order Rickettsiales; family Deianiraeaceae; genus CAJQOT01. Next base: position 1,395 of record CAMAVG010000094.1, on the reverse strand, counting down.
AGCAGGCTTTTCCACGATTGACATCATTACAAAAGCCGGAATTGACAACCTTAAACGCATCGAAGGTTTTAACGAAGACATTGCAAAAGCGATCCACTCCCGCGCTTCCGACAAATTCAACGCACAAGAACAGGCAATTCACAACGAAATTGACGCAACAATCGCGCAACTTTCAGCAAAAATCGATGTTTCATCGTGCGAAGATGTTGTTCGGTACATGCTTTTAAACAAACACTCACTTCAGGATATCGCCGATTTTTCACTCGAAGAAATTCGCGATGAACTTGATGCAAACATTGAAATCGATGATTCAAAACTTAGCGATGCCATTATGGCGTGCAGAAAGTATTTTGACATGATTTAATGATCGCAAAAGAGTTAAAATACCTCGCAACCCAAGGAAATTACGAAGATTTCCTTGCCTTTATTTTGAAAGTGCAAGGCAAAGAATTCCAATTTCTTCCCGAAATCGTTCAAACTCTTTTGTCGATGTCGCAAAAAATATCACTTCCATTTCAAGCAATCGATATTTGCGGAACAGGTGGCGATTCATCGAATCTAAAAACCACCAATATTTCCACAATTTCATCATTCGTTTTGGCTTCGATGGGCGTAAAGGTTGTAAAACATGGCGGGCGGGCGGTGTCGTCAAGCTCAGGATCGCTAGATTTCCTCTCCGCGCTTGGAATTTTAGAAATTGACCCACATATTTCGCTTGAAAAATTTGGCGTTTGCTTCTTGGATGCAAGGAAATATCACGGTTCGTTTAAATATATTGCACCGTTTAGGCAAAAATTCGGGCAAAAAACGATATTCAACATGATCGGTCCCCTGTTGAATCCCGCGAATATTTCGCATCAAATGGTTGGGATTTCATTTCCAAATGCAATGGAAAATTACGCTAACATTCTGCAAAGCATTGGAAGGGAAAATGCGGCGATTGTTCAATCAAAATCAGGGTTTGACGAACTTCTTTCGTTTGAAGAAAATGGTGTAGTTTTTTTAGAAAATGGGGAAATTCGCAGTGAAGTTATTCAGCCACAAGACTTTAAAATGCCAATGAGTATTGACGATTCTATCATCGGCAAGAGTGCACCGGAAAACGCCGATGCTTGCTTGCGATTTTTTGAAAATCCGGTGCAAAATGGGATTGAAAACACACTTTTTCACACGATTTGTCTCAATTGTGGATTGGCAGCGAGTCTTTTCAGTGTTGCGATGGGTGTTCAAGAAGGAATTGATTTGGCACGAAGCGTGCTTATTGCAAAAAAACCTTTGGAGGTTTTGCACGGAATGAGGAATTTTGAATCTCTCTAAAGAATTCGATGAAGCAGAAGTGGAAGCGAGAAAATCGCAACCACTTCTTTAAAGCACTATATTGCTTTAAGGTTGATA
>CAMAVG010000093.1 GCA_945861605.1 Rickettsia typhi | reverse complement strand
TCTTCCCCGTAATTTTTACTTCAAGCCCCGTCTTCTCGTATATCACTTGGTTGATTTCCGGAATTGGAATGATTTTTTCAACGGGGAGGAACCTCGAAATGAGGAATGATAGCGTTGTGATTACAACAAGCGACCATATAACTGTTTTGAATATTATATTGGAAAACAATGGTATAACTGAGGTGTGAACAGTTCCTATATTATTTTTTGAAGAATTGAGTTCTGGCATTGTTTCAGAGCTACATTTTAATGTGGTGCGTTTGTGTGCTAAAACTATTTGAAATGTCAAGATTATTTTGCAAAAAAAATATAAAATTTGGTTGGCTATGTTTGCACTGTGCAAAAGAATAGTTAAAAACAACTTGATAACAAACTTCTTGGTGTTTTGAATATTGGTGAATTTGCAGAGTGTGTTAAGCGTAGTAATTGATTGTATTATGAAATTGTCAAGTTTTTTCAAAAAACTCTTGAATTTTTATTTTCCTTGCTACCAAGTTAAGAATTATTATTCTTGTTTGAAATTTTTTTTTATTTATGGCATTAAAATTTGGAGGCTCCCACAATACGGCCGTTGTTAAGCCTAAAATTGTAGTATTCGGTGTTGGAGGCGGAGGATGCAACGCGGTAAATCATATGATCCAATCCGGCGTTCGCGGCGTTGATTTCGTTATCGCTAATACTGATGCTCAAGCCCTTGAGATTTCATCATGCGAAAACAAAATCCAACTTGGAGCAACAGTCACCGGCGGTCTTGGTGCTGGTTCAATGCCGGAAATTGGCAAGCGTGCTGCGGAGGAAAGCTCCAGCGAAATTGAGGATTACATCCGCGACGCAAACATGGTCTTCGTTGCCTGTGGAATGGGTGGTGGAACCGGTACCGGTGCTGCACCTATTATTGCAAAAATTGCAAAAGAACGCGGAATTCTAACAATTGGTGTTGTTACAAAACCATTTGCATTTGAGCGTGAAAAAAGAATGAGAATCGCCGAAGCGGGAATTCACGATATGCGTAAATTTTGCGATACCACAATCGTTATTGCAAACCAAAATCTTTTCAGAATCGCCAACGCAGAAACAACACTAAAAGACGCCTTCAAAATGGCGGATAATGTCCTTGTTTCGGGAATTCGTTGCATAACGGATTTAATCACAAACTCAGGGTTGATCAACCTCGATTTTGCCGATGTAAGCGTGATAATGTCCGATATGGGTTACGCAGTAATGGGTGAAGGCGAAGGATATGGTGAGGATAGATCCGCTCGCGCTGCTGAAAATGCAATGACAAACCCCCTTCTTGAAGAATCGTCAATAAAGGGTGCGACTGGTCTTTTAATCAACATTGCCGGCGGAAATGATATCACACTTTTTGAAATCAACGATATCATCGATCGCATAACTGCCGAGGTTGACCTCGACGCAAACATCAAATTCGGCTCAATCATAACAGAAGATACCTCAGGCGTAATCAAGGTTTCAATTGTTGCAACTGGTCTTTCGTTTGAAAGCGAACTTTTAAAGCCAAAAACTGAAGCGAAGTTTAACCCACAACAAAGCCTACGACAACCAATCCGCGAGGCAATTCGCAGTGCACAAAACGCAAGCGATTCCGAAAGACGATACCAATCCAACATTGAAGAACGCAACGAACCGGAGGAAGATTACCAACAAACATCAAGGCAATTCCACCAAGTTCAAAAGGAAATGAGTGACATCAACGACGACCATGAACCATTTGCAAATTATGAAATCCCAGAGCAAGACGACGATATAGTAAGCGATAACTATTTCGAAGCTTCATACAAGCCAAAAACCCCAATATTCGATGAATCCGTCCTTGAAAAAGAAAAGCAATACCGCAACATGCCATTCGTTCCAAAAAAAGTCGTTGATATCAACGAAGGGCAAACAAACTTGCAAAATCGTCAAAAGTTTGAATTCAAGAACATTTTCAAAATTAAACGCGACGCAAGCTAATTAATCACACATCAGAGCTTGGGCAAATGTGGGAAATCACGCATTTTCCACATTCCGGCTTGCGTGCCTTGCACACATATCGCCCGTGAAGAACCAATAAATGGTGGGCAGAAAGTTCAAACTCCTTCGGCAATTTCGGGAAAACCTGCGTTTCTGTTTCTAAAACTGTCTTCGCATTTGCAAGTCCCGTTCTGTTACAAACCCTGAAAACATGAGTATCCACCGCCAAAGTTGGAATTCCAAAGCACGAATTCAAAATCACATTTGCGGATTTCCTCCCAACACCCGCCAGAGTCTCAAGCTCCGCAAGGGTTCTTGGCACTTCGCCACCGAAATTCGAGATCAACTGCTGCGATGCCGTGAAAATATTTTTCGCCTTGGTGTTGTTGTAATTTATTGAGGAGATTTTCTCGCGAAGCCAGTCGTGACCAAGTGAAATGGCGTCGTGCGGGGTTTTGATGACATCAAAAATTGGCGGCGTAATTTTGTTGACTTGTTTATCCGTCGCCTGTGCAGAAAGAACCACGGCGATGAGCAAATGAAACGGGTTTTCGTGGTCAAGTTCAATGAGGGCATTGGGGTTTTGGGTGTTAAGAAGGCGGAAAAGTTCGTGGGTTTGGGGTTTGGTTAGCATGTTAAATTAATTGCGGTTGTTTCTGCTCCAAATCTTTTAATTCTAAAATTTCAAACTTTATATACTTGCCATCACTTTTGTGTAAAATACCATCGGCGATAAAGGAGTATGTGTGAGCTTGTGTTAAATCTAATTGATAAAATCGTGAATCACTTGATTCAATTGGTACTTTATATTTTACACCCTCATACCTTGGATCGCTAAATTTTGCAGTATATTTAAATTTATGAGATGTATTGATAGAGCCTTTTTTATTTTCAACAGTTTCAATGCTTTTACCCGTCTCAAGATACATCTCAATCGATGACACAGCTTCGTCATTGTCGTTGTCTTGCCAATATTGTGCTTTTTTCTTAATTTGATCTAAATCTAGTATTACTTGATTATCATCTCCTTTGATATTGATAGAAATACTGCGAAAATTCGGCTGTTTGTATTCTTGAACGAAAGACTTTAGTACACTTTTTTCGATAGAAGTTTGAGGATTATTATATGTTTGAATAAATTTTGTTTTTACAAAATCGTATATACCTTCCCCCATCTTTGACATAAACCCCTGC
>CAMAVG010000092.1 GCA_945861605.1 Rickettsia typhi | reverse complement strand
GCCTCGCCAATGTCGGCTGCTAATCGTGGTTTTATCGATGAAATCATTCGTCCGCAAAATACAAGATGGAGGATCTGGAATTCATTGACGCTTCTTGAACGCAAAAAACAGGAAAAACCTTGGAAAAAGCACGATAACTTGCCGCTTTAAAGCGTTATCGAACTTGGTTTGTGGTTATTTTTGAGTTTCAAAATATAATTTTCCGCATTTATAAGAATCTTTTGCAAATGACGCTGATTATCGTTCAAGCGAAACGGGACATCTCTATTGCGCATAACCACTCCATCATCAGCAAACATTGTGATGGTCTTGAAGCCCGTGCCGGAAAATTGTACAAACTCACGGCTCGTGCATTCCAAGAACATATTGCCAATGAGCTTTTCCAAGTGGTGGTTGTCGTTGAACCTCCTCACCCAGTGATGGCAATCGCTAAAAAGCGGAGTAATATTATTGTAATTATGCAAGAAAATTTCGTCCCAAATTTCCCGTGATGAATTTTTCAGGCGGTAAAATTCCGTGTATGGCTGCCGTGGTTCAGGCAAAAAGAATGAAATTAACTGCGGCAAATGTGAAACGGCGGCGTAAATTTCGTCGTGCTGTTGAGTGGTCGCGATTATTCGCGTTTGCATTTTGCACGCGTGCCAGAAATCAACGACCATTTGCGGCGGATTTGCACCAATCACGATGCACGATTTTCCTTCCAAAATCTTTGCGTCAGAATTTTCAAAACCGACTTTTTCACTGCCGGCAATTGGGTGGCATGGAATAAATTTCCCGCGGAAATATCCCCGCAGATATTCATTTTGATTCTGCACAGAGGAGCAGTCAACAAGAAAATCGCACGAAAGATTTTTGATTTTCCCAAATGCTTCTTGATAAATCTCGTAATTGCGACCGCGTGGAACGGCAACGCAGATGATATCAAAGTGAATATTTGGAAGGTTTTCGACTGACTGAAAAAACTTTATGCCATCAAAAAAAAGCGGAGTTCGATTCACGCAGAAAACCTCAAACCCTTGTGGAATCAAGGCTTTTGCGATTGAACCGCCGATAACCCCTGCTCCATAAATTAGAATTCTCATATTACGCGAATGAAGTTTGCAATCATTTCAGCACCATATTGCGAAGCGATTGACTCAGGGTGAAATTGCACGCCGTGAACATTGAATTTTTTGTGCGAAACTGCCATAATTTGACCATCGTCAGTTTTTGCCGCAACCAAAAGTGATTCCGGAAATGATGATTCCTCCGCAATGAGGGAGTGGTATCGCGTCGCTTGAAATTGAGTTGGAATATTTGCAAAAATTGGCGAATTTTCAAAGTGTTTTATGGTTGAAACCTTGCCGTGCATTGGCAGGGTTGCCTCAACGACATTACCCCCAAAACAGTGAGTAATTGCTTGCATTCCAAGGCAAACTCCAAAAATTGGCATTGTTTCGTGCAGTTTTTTAATAATTTCAAGTGAAATCCCCGATTCAAGTGGGGTGCAAGGTCCGGGAGAGATGAAAACTCCGCGGTAATTCTTCGAAATAATTTCTTCAATCGATATTTTATCGTTTCGAACCACTTCGACATCGTGTGGCGTCACTTGTTTGATCAAATGAAACAGATTGTAGGTGAAGCTGTCGTAGTTATCTACCAATAAAAACATTTTTTCGTGTTAATTTGATTAAAAATATAAAAGTTTGGTAAAATGTCAAGTCTTTTCATTTAATCACTTTACTTTTAAAATCTCCAGCACACAGTTAGAAAAAACACTTACAAATGAAGATTGCAGTCGTTGGAAAAGCAAATGTTGGGAAATCAACAATAATAAATGTTATTTGCGGGAAAAAATTTAACTTAACGAAAGATGTGCCGGGCGTAACTCGGAATCGTAAGGAAATTATGGCAAAAATCCTTGGGATAAATGTCATTTTAATCGATACCGCCGGTTTGGAGCGAATCTCCGGTAGAATCGACCCATCGTTCGTGAAAAATCAGGATATCAACAACGAAAAATTTGAAATTGAAATGCACAAAGCCATGTTTGAACAGGCAATTATTGCCATCAAACAATCGGATATGATTCTCTTTTGCCTCGATGCCTCCACAGGTTTGACCGAGCAAGACTACCATTTCGCCGATTTCATCCACAAACAACAGAAGAAAACCATTCTTTTGGTGAACAAAGCGGAGAAAAAATACGAGCGAAACATCTCCGAAAAAGATGTCCTCAAGCTTGGTTTTGGCGAAGGAATTCTAATTTCCGCCGAACATAATATCGGACTCCACGAAATTAAAAGCGAAATTCTTCAACACTACACAAAAAACGAGGACAAATTCAAAGAATACCAAGATCTTTCCGAAAACACCGACTACTCAAAGTTCATTCATGTGTGCATTTTGGGGCGTCCAAATGTTGGGAAATCAACCCTTTTCAACGCAATTTTAAGCGAAGAACGCTCAATTGTTGGCGATAAATCGGGCATTACCCGCGATGCAATCGCCACTTACACGAAATTTTACGACCGCGATGTAAAGCTAATTGACACAGCCGGCTTGCGTTCGAATGCAAAAGCCGACCCTATGGAAAGGGCATCGAATCTTGAAACTTTGCGGGCGTTGAGGCTCACGCACATTGCGATTGTTATCGTTGACGCAACCGTTGGTTTGATCAGCCAAGACTTACAAATTATCACCGATGTTGCACGGGAAGGTCGCCCTCTTATCATCGCCCTGAACAAGGTTGATCTCCTCACAACGGAAAAAAAGGATACAATTGATAAAATCCGCCAGAAAATCGAAAACGCCTGCATTGAAGTTTCCGACCCTGTAATTGTTGAAATTTCAGCAAAAACGGAGAAGAACATCGGTGCACTTTACGGAAAAGTTGTAAAACTTTACGATTCTTGGAACACCAAAATTCAAACTTCCACGCTGAACAATTGGCTCAAACAAAGAACGCAATTGCACTCACCGCCAAAATTTAGAGGCAAAGACACAAAACTGAAGTACATCACGCAAACGAAAATTCGTCCGCCGACATTCATCCTCTTCGCAAACACGAAAGATATCCACGAAAGTTACCTGCGTTATTTGCGAAATTCCCTCGCAAAGGATTTCAACCTTTCTTCAATTCCACTTCGCTTCAAAGTTGAGACATCAAAAAACCCTTTCGTGAAGGATTAATTGCAAAAACCCTTATTCGTTAAGGATTATTTGCACTTTTCCGCGATTATTATGTGTTATAGTGTACTAGTACAGTGATACAAAAAAACGCTAAAAAAAGGAAAAATTTCCAAATTATGCCTTACCAAGTTCTTCCACGAGGAGTTTATTCAAGGAAGCAGGATTCGCCTTTCCTTGGGTTTCTTTCATTGCAAGACCAACCAAAAATCCAACAAC
>CAMAVG010000091.1 GCA_945861605.1 Rickettsia typhi | reverse complement strand
ATTTACAAAACGATGGGGCTTGCGAACTAATTAATTCGCGGAAATTTCGAATGAAAGCTCTTCGTTGAAAACCGTGCCTGAAGTGTGTTCGAGTTGAACATCAGTCGCCAAAACTTGTTCTTTAATGTAATCAATGTTTGCAAAAATTGCTTCCTTGGTTAAATTTTCTTGTGAAAAGTTTAGTATCAGGGAAATTTTCTGCGAAAGTTCCAAGTTTTTTTCTTTGCGATTATTCTGCACCATGCGAATGAAATCCCTTGCGATGCCTTCCATTTCAAGCTCTTTCGTTATGGTGATATCAAGGATTATAAGGAATTTTCCGTCAAGGGAAGTGTAGTTTTCTTCCGCAGAATTCAGTTTAATTTGAATTTCGTATTCACTTTTGAAAATGTTGTGACCGGAAATTTCAATTCCGTTGTCAGTTTCGCAATAAATTCCCTGTTTTGCTTGTTTTAAAACGGTTTGGAAATCCTTCCCGATTCGTTTTGCAACTTTGGAGGCGTCAATATTGATGATTTTCGTGCAATCGAATTTTGAAATATCGTTTTCGAATATCACATTTTTCACATTGAGTTCATCTTGAATAAGGTTTTGGAGTTCTTGATTCAACGCAAAGCCTTCGCCGGAAATCGTGATAGAATTAAGTGGCAGGCGGGCTTTGATGTTATTTTTCTTGCGAATTGAAAGCCCTGCGTTGCAAATTTTGCGAACGAATTCCATTTTATCGATAATCTCTTGCGAAAATGGGATTGAGGAAATTTCTGGGAATTTTTGTAGGTGTACGGAGGTTATGCTCATTTTTTTGCTAAAGAATTGTTGCCAAGTTTTGTAAGTTCTTCAAGTGTAATTGATGTTAAATAATTTTCAATCTTTTCTTCAAATGCTTGCCAAATGTGGTGAGTCACGCACTTTTCTTTCATTCCCAAGCAGCCGTTTTCGTCGTGGCATTTTGTCATTTTGACTTTCTCGCCCGAGGCAAAGAGGATCTCCGAAAGTGTTATTTCACTTGGGGTTTTTGCTAAAACATAGCCACCACCGGGACCTTTCACGGATTTCACAATATTATGTTTTTTGAGTAAAAGGAAAATTTGTTCAAGATACGAAATGCTGATTCCCTGCCTTTGGGAAATTTGCGAGAGTGAAATTGGTGCATTCAATTTCCCAGTTACATTGGAATTCGTGACGATATCAATAATGGCAGAAACTGCATATCTTCCGCGAGTTGTCAAAAACATTTATCAAATAAAGATTACACAAAGCTTTACTAAAATAATAAGGGATAAAATGTCAAGCTTAAAGTTCTTGACATTACCCGACTTTCGTTTTGAAGTCAATAATTAAAGTTTTTATTCCAAGCATGAACGAAGTTTCAAAAATTTCCGAATATTTTTCCGAATTACAGGCAAAGACTATCAGATACACAACCAAAGTTTCCGAAGATATTCAACGCATAATTGCCGAACTTGATTCGGGGGAGCGTCGCGTTTGTACCAAATTCGGTGAAGAATGGGTGGTTGATCAAGACATCAAAAAAGCAATTTTGCTTTACATGAACATGATGAAAACATCGGTTTTCTCCCTACAATTCGATTCCTACATCGCAAGCGATTCAACACCTGCTTTTGTTCAAAATGCTTACGGTGTTTTGGAAAAATCGCCACAGGAATCCGCAAAAAGCAACATGAGATGGTTCGATAAAATCCCCCTTAAAACAGCAAATTGGAAAAGCATTAATTTTGAAAACGCAGGCTTTAGAATGGTTCCGGGTGCGGTTGTTCGCTATGGTTCTTTTGTTGGGAAAAATGCGGTTTTAATGCCGTCATTTATCAATATCGGTGCTTATGTTGGCGCTGGAACAATGGTCGATACTTGGTCAACAATTGGTTCTTGCGCTCAAATTGGTGAAAATTGTCACATTTCAGGCGGTGCTGGAATTGGCGGAGTTCTTGAACCACTTCAAGCAAACCCCGTTATTATCGGAAATAATTGCTTCATTGGGGCAAGAAGTGAAATTGCAGAAGGCGTGATTATCGAAGACGGAGCGGTTATCGGTATGGGAGTCTACATCGGAAAATCAACGAAAATAATCAACCGCGAAACAGGGGAGGTTTCATACGGAAGAGTTCCAAAAAACTCGGTCGTTGTTTCCGGTTCAATTCCAAGCTCTGGTGGTGTAAGCCTTTACGCAGCAGTGATTGTTAAACAAGTGGACGACCAAACCCGTTCAAAAACATCAATAAACGAACTTTTACGCTCATAATATGTGGACAATAATCAAATTGCTATTCTTCATTGCATTAATTTACGGTGCTTACTGGCTTTATCTCCAGTTCAATAACCAAGTACAGGCAAAAAAAGACGCAGCAGACTTCAACAAAACGCACGAAACTGTGGAGTTTAGAAGGTAATTTCGCTAATTACCTTTCACCATTTGGCGTAAATCAAGTTTCTTGAGGAGTTCCAAATCCGAATTGGAATCGTTGTTTTGCGTCGTGAGAAGTTTCTCCCCGTAGAAAATCGAATTCGCACCGGACATAAAGCACATCGCTTGCATTTCTTCGCTCATGTTAAATCTTCCGGCGGAAAGTCTCACAAAGGCTTTTGGAAACATGATTCGAGTAATTGCCACAAGGCGAATATATTCAAATGGGTCGACATCTTTCGCGTGTTCAAGAGGCGTTCCATTCGCCTTAACAAGCATGTTGATTGGAATGGAGTCCGGCTGGCGTTTCAATTTTGAAAGTGTAACGAGCATTCGCAGGCGGTCTTCAAAAGTTTCACCCATGCCAACAATTCCACCGCAGCAAATGTTAATTCCTGCATCGGCGACATTATCAAGTGTTTCAAGACGCTCCGAATAAGGGCGAGTTGTGATGATTTTATCGTAAAATTCCTCCGAGGTATCCAAGTTGTGGTTGTAATAATCCAAACCTGCTTCCTTCATTGAAATTGCTTGCTCTTTATTGATTGTTCCAAATGTGGCACAAGTTTCAATGCCAAGTTCTTTTACTGCAGAAATGATTTCACACATTTTTTCCGTGTCTTTTTCGTGTAATTTTCGCCAAGCGGCACCCATGCAAAAGCGGGTTGCTCCTGAATTTTTGGCTTCAATTGCGTGTTTGAGGATTTCATCTTTGTCCATTAGAGGTTTTTTTTCAAGACCGGTGTTATGATGTGCAGATTGCGGGCAGTATTTGCAATCCTCAGGGCAGGAACCCGTTTTGATAGAACAAAGGGTTGCGATCTCAACTTCGTTTGCGTTGTGGTTTTGGCAGTGAATCTGCCTTGCTTGGAAGATTACATCAAAAAGTGGCTTTTGTGAAAGTTCAATTGCTTGTTCTAAATTCCATTGCATATTTCTTTTAAGAAAGGTTTGCGATGATAGCGAAGTTTTTTTTGAGTAGTCAAGAATTTTTT
>CAMAVG010000090.1 GCA_945861605.1 Rickettsia typhi | reverse complement strand
TTTCGTCAACATATTTCAGGCATGAAAGCATGAGGTTTTGGTTATCCATCGATAAAACGCCCTTGATTATATTTGCTACATTTTTAAAGTAATATAACTCGTTTATAAATATTCGTGAAATATTTTTTATTCTGACGTAGTCGAAATCGTTATATGTGTGGAATTTTTCGGTTGTTGATATTGTTTTTCCATCGTTTTTTATGCACCCTTGTTCTTGAAGTAGTGCTATAAAGTGATTGATTTTTTCTTGATTTATTATGTTTTGAAGGATTTCACAATCGCGAAGCCCTTCTTCGTATCTTTGGATGTTTGAGTATCTTTTAAGGTTTTGAACACAGGCGATTATGTAAAACGGAAGAAGTTTGACTTCGATGGTTTTGACCTCGTTCAATATTGCACACACGATGTGTTCGTGTGTTATGTGTGCGTGTTTGTATATTTCGTCGGCAATTTTTGCGGAAATCGGAATTCTATATTTCGCGATGTTATCATTGAGGCTTTTTTCGTTCTTTATCCCAAGGAGGTCGGATATATAAGATTCGCCTTGTGTGTATTCTTTGATGAAAATTGGCTTATGAAGTTCGAGAGTTATGTGCGAATTTAGTAATAGTGAGCCCTCGACGGTTAGCTCCTCTTTTAGTCTTTTTGGAAGTTTTTTTACAAACTTGTGTGCAATTCTTAAAATTTTATTGTTTTCATCGGGGTGAAGTGGTGTGTAGTTTATCGTCACTGGGATTATACACACCGGATTTGTTGCGTAATTATTGTTGATTCTAATGCTTTCAGCTTTTATTGCAATAACCGAAGCACCGGTTTTTATCGAAAGTTTTGTTTCGATAAAATTATTTTTTACTTCGCGTTGGCGATCCTTAACCATCATTCCCTCTGGGTATATAACCCAGTTATCTTCGCCATTTGCAAGGGAATTTATTATTGTTTCGTCGCGGTTTTTGTCGTCAGTTGAAAGAGTTTTGAGGTTCGTGAGATATTTCCCAAGATATGATGTGAATAGAGATGAGAAGGCGAGGGATCTGCAGAATTTTAAGTCTTGAGTTTGGTTTAGCAAGTAAGGAACAATAAATGTTTCACACCTTGTGAAGTGGTTTGGTGTGAATATTATTGAGGAATTTTGTGGTATATTCTCCATCCCTTTGACGGTTGAATGAAGCTTTATGACCTTTTCAATTGCGTAAAGCACCCTGTTTGTAAGTGCAATTGTTAAAACCTCTCTAATTTTCATTTATTAGCGACTTGAATTCAAAACTATCGACTTGGATTATCTCATTGCAAAGTTTGTTGTAGTTTACAATTTCTTCAAACTCGCTTTGGTTTATTGCCTTGTTTTTTAGGGCGTCTTCAGGTTTTTTACAGCCGGATTTCCTAATTCTTTTTTCAATAACATCGATGATATCCTTTTGTAAAAAAGCCGAAACCATTTTGTGCATTTGCTCTTCGGGATTTTTTGGAATAAACACTTCCTCAACTGCGATTGTGTGGCTTTTTGCGTAATTATTAACGATGCTTTCGATGTTCCTCCACGATGTTTTCTTTTTAATGAGCGTCTTGTTCGAGAACGCACCGCAAATGTTTAAAATCGCAGAAATTCCATTTCCTCTTGAAATATTGGAGTTGATATCACTGAATGATTCTTGGATTTTATATAAATACAAATCGCATATATACTCAACCGTTGTTTTATCACTCTCGTTGAATCCACCGCTTGAGAACTTTTTCAAAACCGATGATGTTAGGAACATATATGATGCGATATCGGCAAAACGCGACGAAAGAAATTCCTTACGCTTTAATGCACCACCGTATGTTATCATGGCGTAATCAGTTAGTGTTGCAAAGCGTGCGGAAATATAATTCAGTTTTGCATTGTATTTTTGAATAATGTTGTTGTGAATCGGTCGCGAAATTCTTCCAGATGTTAGACCAAGAAGGAGGGTTCTGACACAATTTGAAGCAAATGAATATGCGTGATTCCAAAGATTTGCGTCAAACTCGTGAATATTATTTTCCTTAATTGCACGAATTTCGTTTATAATATATGGGTGGCAACGAATCACACCTTGTCCAAATTGTAAAAGACTTCTTGTCAAAACATTTGCACCTTCAACCGTAATTCCAATTGGCGATGCAAGATACAGGTTGGCAATTAAGTTTTTTTCACCCATGCAAATTGCCGAGCCTGCCAAAATATCCATTCCGTGATTGATGATATCGCGTGAATGTTCGGTTGCGTGATACTTTACCATTGCATTTGCGATTGATGGTGTATGACCGGAGCCAACGGCTGAAGCAACAAATGTCCGCATTGCATCAATTGAGTATGTTTTTGCGAACATATCTGCGATTTTTTCCTGAATTGCTTCGAATTTGATTAATGGTAGACCAAATTGTTTGCGAACAGATGCGTGAAACATTGCTGCGTATGATGCTAGAATTGAGCCACCATATGAAATTGCCGGCAATGAGATTCCTCTTCCAACTGCAAGGCACTCCATTAGCATTTTCCATCCTTTTCCAATTCCATCAATTCCACCGATAATACCTTCTTCGATGTCTATTATGATATTTTTACCCCAAATTGGTGAGTTTATAAATGGAACGCCCATTGGCTTGTGTCTTCTGCCTCTTGTCAAGCCTTCTGCGTTGCCGTCGATTAATGCACAAGTTATTCCTGTTGAGATATGTGGTGGGAGTAGGTGAAGTGGATCGTTAATCTTAAATGCAAGACCAAGAACCGTGGCAATTCCACCAAGGGTTATGTATCTTTTTTGAAAATTTAGCCTTACTTTGAGTCTTCCATCAGCACCGATGAAAACATCGCCATATGCACCGATTGAAGCAGCATCGCTTCCTGCTGTTGGCTCTGTTAGGGCGAAGCATGGGATATCAATTCCGTTTGCGAGGCGTGGAATATAGAAGTTTTTTTGCGATTTAGTTCCGTATTTGAGGATAAGTTCCGCGGGACCAAGGGAATTTGGAACCATTACCGTTATTGAAAGCGTTTGTGAGCGAGTTGCCAATTTAGCAACAATTTTGCTTTGAGCGAGTGGTGAAAAGGCGAGTCCTCCGTATTCTTTTGGGATAATCATACCAAAAAACTTTTTTGAGCGAATAAAATGCCAAACTTCGGTTGGAAGGTCTTGAAGTTCTTGGATTTTTTGATCTGTAACCATGTTGCAAAGTTCTTCGACTTCGTTGTTTAAGAAATCATGCTCTTCTTGTGAAATCTCACTGTATGGCTCTTTGATTATCCTTGTGAAATCCGGTTTTCCTGTAAAGAATTCACCTTCAACCCAAACAGTTCCTGCATTAAGTGCGATTTCTTCAGTTTCGGATATCTGCGGTAAGAGGTTTTTTGCACGAATTATTTTCAACAAAACAAAGCTTATTGTGAATTTTCGAATATTTGGTGT
>CAMAVG010000089.1 GCA_945861605.1 Rickettsia typhi | reverse complement strand
GGGGTTTATGCGGGCTGCCTTGGGATTGTTGAAAATGCACAGAAATTTGATTTTTCCGTCGTGATTCGAACGATAATTCTTGACGGCAAAAAGTTTGAATTCCAAGTTGGTGGCGGAATTGTGTTTGATTCCACCCCGCAAAAGGAACTTGATGAGACAATCCTTAAAGCAATGCCAATTTTGGAAACGCTAAACCTTGGGGTGGAGGTTTTTGCGTGAGGAAAATTTATCTTCCCCTTGGGCTGTTGTTCATTCGTGGGGGTGCGACTTTGAAAGATCTGCCTTGGATTTTTCCAACAACTGGTGGTTTGGTTTTCATTGTCGCTGATTTCACTGATGGCTTTGATGATGACTTAAGGGTTCTGCCATCGGAAGAGTCCTCGTCTTTTTTTCCATCGCTACCAGATTCACCGCCCGATGAATTTTCATCTTGTTGTTCTTCTGTTGGAATTTGTGGTTTTGGTGTTTTATCTTCTTCTGTCATTGAAGTGTTATGAATTTTATGCAAAATAATCATATTAATTTTCTTTGCAAGGGTTATTTTCGACAATTATTAAACTTCTTGACATTACCGTTTTTTTTCGGCTAATGTACTGATTATTTCAATCAACGAAAATGCAAAAACAAAGTTTTGAAACAATTCGAAAACTATATGCCTCGATGCAATTCCTGAGGCCATACTTCATACAATATCGCTTGAAATTCATTATGGCAATTGTGCTGATGTTCGTCGTTGCAGGGGCGACTGCCTCATACGCCTACCTTGTAAAAGAAGTTTTGGATAAAATCTTCATTGAGAAAAACACACAAATGCTGGTTTTCATTCCCGTTATGGTCGTATTAATTGCATTTGTGAAAAACACCGCGTTGTTTTTGCAAACGCGAACGATGCAAGTTCTTATGGCAAAAGTTACGCAGAATATTCAGGAGGCACTCTATAAGAAATACATAACATCGGATATCTCATTCTTTGATTCAACGCCAAGCGGGGCAATGATTTCCCGAATATTTCAAACAACTGCTTCAATTTCTAACGGAATTAACACAATTTTGGTGGTTTTATTGCGGGAGGTTGTCACAGTCATTGCCCTGACGGTGGTTTTGTTTATTCAAAATCCGGTTTTAACGCTTTTTAACCTAATTTCAATCCCATTAACGGTAATTCCCGTAACGATTATCGCCAAAAAAATGCGTAAGCAAATTGAACTTGGACGGGTTGGAATGGAAGGTTTGGTTTCATGTGTTGATGAATCTCTTCGCCTGCCAAAGCTTGTGAAATCCAACGATGCAGAAAACTTTGAAATTGAGAGGGTCTCCACAATTTTTACAAAAATGCTCACCGTTGCGAAGAAAGTCATAACTCTTTCAACGCTTTTGCCATCAATTACCGAAACGATTTCAATTTTTGGCGTTGCAGTTGTAATATGGTACGGCGGGTATAGTGTTATCAACGGAACGCTTACGACGGGTGAATTTTTCGCGTTTTTTACAGCAATGACAATCGCCTACAAGCCATTGAAATCCATAAGCGGATTAAGTTTGGTCGTGCAGGGATTCATCAACTCAACGCAAGCAATTCAAACCGAACTTGAACGCGAAATTACGATAAAATCTCAAAAAGATGCCATTAAAATCGAAAATGTTAAGGGTGAAATTGCTTTTGAAGGCGTTTCGTTTAAGTATAACAACGAACACGAGGCCTTGACTCTAAACAATGTTTCCTTCAAAATTGATGCCGGAAAAGTTCTTGCAATCGTTGGTCCAACCGGTGCTGGGAAATCAACAATCATAAGCCTTCTTGAACGCTTTTACGACCCAATTTCCGGAAAAATCACAATTGACGGCATTGATATTTCAAGCGTGGATCTTTCTTCATTGAGGCAAAATATTTCTCTTGTCTCGCAGGATGTCCAACTTTTCAACGATACAATCGAAAACAACATAAAATACACCAAAATTAATGCAACTCACGAGGAAATCATCAACGCTGCAAGGCTTGCAAACGCTGAAGAGTTCATAGAAAAAATGCCAGACGGCTACCAAACAATCGTCGGGCAATCTGGAACAAAACTTTCGGGCGGACAAAAGCAACGAATCGCCATCGCCCGTGCAATTTTGTACAATTCTCCAATTTTACTTCTGGACGAAGCGACATCCGCACTTGATTCAATCTCCGAAAAATTGATTCAGGATGCCCTTGAAAAGTTTATGCATAACAGGACGACAATCGCCATTGCACACAGGCTTTCAACGATAATCAACGCCGATAAAATCCTCGTTATGAAACACGGGGAAATCGTCGAAAGTGGTACGCACAGTGAATTAATTAATGGCGATGGGCATTACAAAAAGCTTTACACAACGCAGTTTGGGGGTTAGCGTAGTTGTTGTGGTCGTTCAAACAACTTCCTGAAAAATTCCTTAAGTTTTGACTGACGAATACCATAGCTTACCCCAACCCAACATGCTTGGTTTTCTTGTGGTGGTTTGCTCAATTGTGATTTTTCACTGAGTTGTGATTTTTTATCAAAACATAATTTGTATAAGAGCTTTGCATCTTTTTTAACGGTTTCTTTATCGGGTATTAATTGTGAACTGATTCGTGATGGTGATCCTCCACCAAAAAATAATTCGCCTAAGAGCCCTGCAGCTGCCTTGTTTTTTTGATATGCTTCATCATCTTTTCTTATTTTGCTTGGTGCTGTAATGTGAGGTGAGACTTCGGCTTCTTCGGTTGGCAATGTTTTATCGTCATTCACCTCATATTTAATGCGATGTATGACTTCGGCTCCTTCGGTTTGCAATGTTTCATAAATCTATTCTGCAGCATAAACTTTATTTTTTTTTTGGTACAAGTACATGTTTTCAAGAAATACCAGAAATCGCGAAGTGTCATAAAAGAGAAAATAATTATGTATTACCATAACATATTTTCCCCACTTATGCAAGGTTTTTTTCGGTTAAAATTGCCAAATGTGCGATCAAAAGAGCAGATGATTATAAAATGAGTGATGGGGTGTGGAGGAAGTGTTGGCTTAAAACCTTCACGCTTGGTAAATTATTATGGTTGCAAAAGAAAGTGCGGAAACTCAAAGCTTTTATAACGACTTTTTTAATGTGTTTGGAATGGCGCATTACTTGTGGAGAAAAAATCTAATGCTAATTTTTGTACAGATATTGGAAAATTGACCAAAGATGTCGTGTCAGGTACCATAAAAATACCAACAACGCCAACGCCAATGATAGTCCCAAAGCTTATTGCGAAATACATCGGTTCGGACATCGCAGGTCAGTATGCAGAAAAACTCTGCAACACATTTACAAAAAACCTTGGCATTGTTACCACAAAATAGAAATATCTTGATATTAATATTTTGTATGTTAGAGACAGATATTTCTATGTATGATTTGTCAGAAATGTGGTGGTGATTTCTGTAAGAATGGCATAAATACTGGAGTTCAGAGGTATAAATGCAAAAAA
>CAMAVG010000088.1 GCA_945861605.1 Rickettsia typhi | reverse complement strand
CGAGAATGAAAGAAGTTCTAACTTATATTCAAAACGGAGGCTTTGCAAAAGAATTCATGGCGGATTACGCTGCAGGCTACAAAAACCTGAAAGCAAAACGCAATGAAGTTGCCTCTCTTCAAGTTGAACACACTGGAAAAGAACTTCGTTCTATGATGCCTTGGATTGCTAAAAACAAGATTATTAAGTAGATAAACCTTGACTTGCCGCGTTTTCGTTTGACTCGGTAAGTCAATTTATTTTACTCCTTATGCTTCGTAATATATATATATATATTCATTTCAATAATTAGCACAACTGTCGCACTTGCTGGAAGGCTGTGCTGTCATAACCATGGTGGAATTACATCGTGCAATAAATCAAGTGAGCATGTTTGTAAAGATGGATATATTGGAAATTGTCCAGCACATCATCATTAATTCAATCATCAAGTCTTTTTGGGCTGTTTAATTCACAACCCAAACTCCCCCAGAACGGGGGCGTGATCCGACGGGCGTTCCATTTCGCGGTAGTTTCGCAGAACGGAAATTGCTTGAATTTTTTCCTCCAAATTTGGTGAAAAAAGAATTTGGTCAATCCTCATTCCACGATTTTCAGGGTAGCCTCCCCTTCTGTAATCCCACCAAGAAAAGCCGTTTTCGGAAGGGTTTAGCTTGCGGAAGTAATCTGGCATTATGGTTTGGAAATCTGCGATAATTTCTTGTTCACGGGGAAGGAAGCCGATGTTTTTGGAGCAACCCTTGGGATTGTGAACATCAATTGCTTGCGGAGCGATGTTGTAATCGCCGGCAAAAGCAAGGTTTTCGCCTTGTGAAATAAGATTTTGACAGTGAGCTTTGAAATCGCTATAAAAAGCTTCTTTATACTTAAACCTTTCAGTTTCGTAAATTCCAAGGTCAAGGTCGGCTTCTTTGGCGGAAACTCCACCGTTTGGAACATAAACCGATGCAATACGAACGGCAGAGTTCCCAACACAAGCAAGTGCTTCAATATAACGAGATTCAAGGTGTTTTCGCGGCTCTTGTTGATACAATTCATTATGAGCATCAATTTCTGCGTGCGGGAATTCAAAGGAGATATCCTCCAGCTTGTGCTTTGAGACAATCGCAACGCCGTTATAAGACTTCATTCCTGAAATTGCAACGCAGTAACCCATATCCGTGATTTGATCAACGGGAAACCGTGCATTTTCGCATTTAATTTCCTGAAGGCAGATGAAATCCGGTTGAACAGTTTGCAACATGTGAAGAAGGTGTTCAAGACGAGTATTAACCGAATTTACATTCCAAGATATTATTTTCATATTTTTGATAGTATGTGTTGGCAAAGTTGATTTATACTTTCGCGATATTTGATAATTTGATTTTTATCAATTTGCACACTTTTGTCCTCCTCTGGATCGTAAACTTCTTCAAAAGCTTCGTTGAATTTATGCAAAGGCTTGCCGTGATACGATGATAGCAATGCAATTTTATGATAATCCGGAATTTTTGGAGCATCTTCAATACTTGTTTTGAATGTTTGTGCAAAGGTATCGTTAATTAATTTATGCATCGATGCAAATGTGAGAGACGGTGTCTGTTTGTATGGAGTGTATCTGTTGAAAATAATAGATATGTCTGATTTGGACGGCGTCTTCATTTTGTACTTCTCAACGCGATCCGTAAAAAGATTGTTCGAAGATCTTGTGTAAAGGTAGTTAAAAATTGAACGAATACCGCGCGCGGATCCGTAATCTGCAACGCACGGAACGATAATGTGATTTGCGGCAAATATACCCATTTTTGTATACATTGAAAATGCTGGTTCGGCATCGATAAATACCGCAACATCTTTGCGAAGCTTTTTTTCGCACACCCCATAAATTAGATCGTGCAGCCATTTGTGCACAGAACTCCAGCTATTTCTTCCTGTTTTTTCAGATGCCTGCGCGAAGTTGTCTATTTGTTCCATCGATGTGCTTAAATCCTCATCACCACACAACAAATAGACGTTATTAGGCATGTTAGAGTTGTATGTTTCGCAATGAATTACATAATCGGACTCTTTGTTTGTTTTGTTATACATCGATCCCGTTCTTGTTTCGAAATATCCACAAATCGTATTTCTGTCAAGGATATCATTTTTGCGTATTTTCTCCAAGTTATTCCAGCCACGCCCATTCCCTCCAAGAACCATTTGAGATAAATCGCATTGAGGGTCTAGGTCTACGAGTAAAACATCGTAATCCGGGTGGTTGTAAGCAAATTCCGATGCAAGTGTAAATGTTAGAGTTGTTTTTCCAACGCCACCTTTATTGTTATATATTAAAAATGTTTTTGTCATGTTATTTTCATAAAGTCTTTTCTTTTGTTGTTGCGTCAGAATCATTTTTATTCATTTGATACACCGCCCAAAACATTGAACCAATAACGATGCCGCCTGTAAAAAGAAGGAATAGACTTGCAAGAATTTCGGAGGCAACACTCATAAATTTTCCATTAGTTTTGCTTTTTTTATTAAATTTATGTAACAGTGTCCAACAAAAAAAGCAAGAAAAATCGCCAGCACAATTCCAGCTGCAATCAAAATGCCATGCAAGCTTCCCCAATTCTTGATTACACCCGCCACAACGGTGCCAAAAAATGCTGATGATATCGTTAAAAATAATTTTAAAATCTCCAATTCTGATTTAACCCTATCGATTCTCATTTTCCAACAAACACATCATTCAATTCCGCAAGCTCCCTTTTTGAAAGGCTTTCCACCTTGATTTCAACACCGGCAAGAAGGTTTTTCAAAACATCAATTTGCGATTTTGAAAATGTCTGAGCACCCAAAATATGTTCCTCAAACGCACCGTAAGCAAGTGGACACCACTCCTTAACAATTTTTGCTAAAATTTCAGCATAAACACGAATTTCATACTGTGCGTGCGGGTGAATTCGAAGGCGAATGAAGTGTAAAAGATTGTGAAGATCAATTTTCCAATACCATTCCGTGTACATATTCACGGGCAGGACTCCCCTCGCAATTTCACGAGCAACGCCGTTTTCTTCGTCGCCTAAAAGGGCTTGGTAATCGCCATATGAACGCTTTGAAGATTCCCTTATCAGGCTTTGTGCATCTTTTGCAAATTCCGGTGAAATTTCACCACCGCGACACTGCTTGTTCATTTCCGATTGCGGCAAAATGTGTTCAAGTTCGGGAATGTAGTATTCCTCCGGAAGAATTGAATAACGAGCAGAACATTCATTAACATTTGCCGTGCGGTGGCGAATCCATTGCCTTGCAATGAACATTGGAAGTTTAATATGAAGCTTGATTTCGCACATTTCAAATGGCGAAGTGTGTTTGTGTTTCATGAGGTAATTAATCAATCCCTTATCCTCGTTTACTGTTTTTGTGCCATCGCCGTAAGAAACCCTTGCTGCTTGCACGATTGCGGAATCTGAGCCCATGAAATCGACAACTCTAACAAAACCGTGGTCAAGGGCGGGAAATTTCAAACC
>CAMAVG010000087.1 GCA_945861605.1 Rickettsia typhi | reverse complement strand
AAAAATTTGATGCAATCGTCAGCGATATTTCCCCCAATACAACGGGCATGAAAACGGTTGATCACCTTCGCATTATGTATGTTTTGGAGATTGAAATGGAATTCGTCCTTGCGAATTTAACACTCAATGGAAGCTTCGTTTCCAAGGTTTTTCAAGGCGAAGGCTTGGACGAGCACCTCGTTCAATTGCGTGAATTTTTCAAAACTGTGCATATTTTCAAGCCAAAGGCATCGAGGAAAGAATCCAAAGAAGTCTACCTTGTGTGCTTGGAATTTCGCCCGAATTTTAAAAATTAAAGCCGGCAAAATTTTTCAGACATCTGAAAAATCTGAAAATTGCCATAAACCCTTTTGGTAATTGAATTTTCATATTTCTGAAAAAAGAAAAATTCAGACATTTTCAGATAAAACACCTATTTTTTCAGACATTTTCAGACAAAATTCAGAATTTTTCAGACAAATTAAGCCTTTGCAACATCTGAACTTGGGAACATTTTTAAAATTTCCAAAATTTTGCTCTCGGAAATTCCACTCACGAGGTTTTCCACCGATGGCGAGGCAACAACATGCACGACTTTCAGAAAAATTACTTCCAAAATTGCATATTTATTAAACGCGTAAGAGAGTTCTTGCGTCGCAGGAAGCATAATGTTCCAAATACGCAATAAATTTGAATATGGCATTTTTTTGTTGATTCGCACTTGGATTTCTTCGTAAACGCATGTGAGGAATTCCTCCAAAATAGAATTTTCCGTTATGCCTTGTGCCTTGATTTTGCGAAGATTTTGCAGAATTTCATCGGCATTTCCTTCCAAAACAGCGGTAAAAAGGTTGAGAACATCGCTTTTGGAGATCAAACTCAGCATTGATTCCACAAGCATTTCCGTGATTTCAGTATTTGGCGAACGCATGGAGGCTTGGTCAAGCATGGAGAGTGCATCGCGAACAGAACCCGAGGATTTTGACGCAATTAATTCCAGTGCTTTGGTTGAAACTTGGATATTTTCCCTTTGTGCGATTGAAAAAAGGTGTTCAGACATTGCAGAAAGTGAAAGCGGGGCAAGAACGAATTTTTGACATCGCGAAAGGATTGTCACAGGCACTTTTTGCAATTCCGTTGTGGCAAAAATGAAAATTACGCCAGATGGTGGCTCCTCAAGAGTCTTCAACAGTGAATTGAACGCCTTTGTTGAAAGCATATGGACTTCATCGACGATAAAAATTCGATATTTTCCCATTGCGGGCGAATAGTTTATGCCCTCCAGCATTGTTTTGATATCGTCAATTCCGGTGTTTGAAGCAGCATCAAATTCCAGAATATCAGGGTGTGAGCCATTATTTGCGGATTTACAATTCGCGCATTCATCGCATGGTGTGATTGTGGAATTTTCCGTTTTTAGATTTGAGCAATTCAGTGTTTTTGCGACGATTCTCGCGGTTGTTGTCTTTCCAATTCCGCGGATGCCTGTTAATAAATAAGCGTGGTGAAGTTTGTTATGCAAAAAACCGTTTGTGATTGTTTGAACAAGGACTTCCTGCCCTTTGAGTTGCTCAAAATTTTGAGGACGATATTTCCTTGCAAGAACGAGGTATGACATAATAATTCAAGAATTCGAAAGTGCAAAATTTAAAAGTGCAAAATTAAAAAGTGCACTTGACCTGCGTCATAAATTTTGGTTGCTATGTTTCCATTCTGGCCGTTTGAACTCAAAAACACACCCAAGTGCATTTAAAACCTGCCCGCAATAATTTGAAATGTCAAGCAAAAAAAATGAATATTTGGGCGGTTAACGAGTTTGAATACATAAATTAAAGGAATAAAAAATATTTCTTGCAAAATAAAAAGTAAAAAATATTTGAATGATGAATTCATAAATATGATATATGAGATACTCCTCCCTTTCAAACGAAGACAGAAAATCAATGATGGAAGCCATTGGAATTAATTCAGTGGACGAAGTGTATCTTCAGCAAAATGCAGTATTGGCGAAATCTTTTAATTTACCTAACTACAAAAATGAGCAAGAAACCCTAGCATATATGCAAGAATTTGCAGATGGCAACACGGTTTTCAAGCATGTTTTTGCAGGGTATGGAGTCTACAACCACTTCATTCCATCAGTAGTTGATGCCATGATTCAACGCGGCGAATTTTTGACATCATACACACCATACCAACCCGAGGTTTCACAAGGAACATTGCAGGTAATTTTCGAATTTCAATCCCTTATTTGTGCAATGACAGGAATGGAAGTTTCAAACGCGTCACTTTACGACGGTCAAACTTCTTGTGCGGAAGCGGCTTTGATGGCACTTCGCGTGAAAAAAAAGACGACAAAAGTCTGCGTTGCAGGCTCATTCCATCCGGATTACAAACAAGTTCTTGAAACATATCTGCATAATATTGGCGTTGAAATTACATACTGCCCAATTGATTCCGTGAAAATTGACGAAAACTATGCGTGTGTGATCACCCAACTGCCTGATTACTCCGGAAATATCAATAATCTTGAAAATATTCGCCAAATTTGTGATGCAAACGACGCGATGATGATCGTCGTGAACAACGAAATTCTTGCATTTGGAATGGTTCAGCCACCAAAAAACGCTGATATCATCTGCGGAGACGCGGCTTCTCTTGGCGTTGCGTTGAGTTTTGGCGGCCCTCTTCTTGGATATTTCACCTGCAAAAAAGAATTTATGCGTCAAATGCCGGGTCGTGTGTGTGGTGTCACCAAAGACGAAGACGGAAAACGCGCCTTTGTTCTGACTCTTTCCGCCCGCGAACAGCATATTCGTCGTGAAAAAGCGACATCAAATATTTGCTCAAACCAAGGTCTTTGTGCAACTGCATTCACAGTCCACGCAACGCTTTTAGGCGAACACGGTTATAAAAACCTCGCACTTCAAAACCATGAAATCGCTTGCAAACTGGAGGAATCCATCACAAAAGCAGGTTTCAAAGTAAGAAACGAAACTTTCTTCAACGAATTTGTGTTTGAGTGCAAAAACGCGAAGGAAAAGCTTGAACAATTTGAAGAAAACGGAATCCTAGGTGGTGCTTTATTTTCGGAAAATGAAATTCTCGTCTGTGCAACTGAAATGATTTCCGATGAGGCGATTGTTAAATATATTGAGATTCTGAAAAAATAATGCAAAATTTTCACATACGCGATTTCTCGCAAAATTCACCAACGAAAAAGCCAAAAACATTAGCATTAATCCTTCACGGGTACGGTGCCGACGGTGAAAACTTGGTGGATCTTGCCGAAGTTTTGCACGAATCGTTGGAATTCCCGCTTTTTATAATTCCAGACGCCCCATTTGGCTATGAATACGCACCGGACATGGGAAATCAGTGGTTTTCACTTCTGGATCGCACCGAATCCGTGCTTGTTGATGGTGCTGAAACCGCACGCAAAATTTTGTTGAATTTCATCGACGAACACCTTGAAAAATACGAACTTGGCTACGAAAATCTCGTTCTCATCGGGTTTTCACAAGGGGCGATGATGTCAATCTTCACGGCACTTCAACTGCCAAAATCGTGCAAAGCGGTTGTGA
>CAMAVG010000086.1 GCA_945861605.1 Rickettsia typhi | reverse complement strand
CCTGACGCTTTATAAAATCGTGGAAATCATGGAAGAAGGCAGGTGCGATTATATAATCGATGAACTTCTTCGCGAAGATTTCCAGCGTTCATTTGAAGAATAAAACATGAAAATAATAATTTGCGGTGCAGGTAAAGTTGGATTAACAGTTGCAAAACAGCTTTTGTTAAACGCCGATAACGACATAACAATCGTTGATTCCAGCGAAGAAAACCTTACCGAAGCACGCAATTTAGATGTTCAAACCATTTGTGGATTATCATCATCGCCTGAAATTCTTGACAGAGCCGGCGCAAATTACGCGGATATGATTATCTGCGTGACAAAATTCGACGAAGTCAACATGCTCACATCACACATTGCTTCAACATTGTTTGGAATTAAGCTAAAAATTGCAAGAATTCGGTCTTCGATGTACCTCGACCACAGGTGGGCTCCTCACATTTATAACAAATCCGTTATTTCGATAGATCACATAATCTCGCCTGAAATTGCGGTTGCGAATCACATTTTTGAAATGCTTGGAAACACGGGAATTGAACACAGAATTTCAGTTTGCGATAACCAATACAGCTTGATTTCACTCGTAATCGATGCTTCATTCGAAGGAAAAACGATTTCACACATCGTTAAACAGCTGGAATTTGTTGATATCGAAGATTTCTCAATATGCTTCATCAAGCGAAACAACCAAGTTCACTGCACAAATCCCGCAATGCTTCTTGAAAGTCGCGACGAACTCTACATTCTGACAGCAAGCCAAGAAATTGGCACAATAGCCAGATCCATAAACGGACACACATCAAAACTAAAGAGTATCCTCATTTGCGGAGGAGGCGAAATCGGCTTCAACATTGCACAAATTCTACAAAACCATCATTTTCATGTGAAAATTATTGAAAGCGATGAAAAGCGATGCAACTTTTTAAGTGAAAAACTTGCTTCCTCAATCATAATTCATGGAAACATGCAGGAGAGGCAAATTCTCCAAGAATGTGGTGCAATCGATGCCATAATCAGTGTTTCCGGAAGGGACGAAACCAACCTTTTCACAACGCTTATTGCAAAAAACCTTGGAATTTCTGAATGTTTTACACTAATCGACGAACACAACTATTACGATGTCTTCCGCGACCTTTCCATGAACAATATCATCAACACTCGTGATATCACAATCTCGCAAATTTTGAACTACATCGGTGAGAAAAATTTAATCAAACAGGAAACAATCTGCGATGGAGCCTACAGCATTTGCGAATTCACGGTGACAAAACACTCCGCATTCAACGGGTTTGATATCGCAAAAACTTCGGAAATTAAAATGAACATTTTGGGAATTATTCGCAATGGCAACCTTGAGTCGAAATCCAAAGTGGAAAAGTTTTTGGAGAATGATGTCGTTGTTGGCATTTTGCCGTTCCAGTTTGTCTCAAAACTTGAAAAACTTGTGACTTCCACACATAGTTAGGTCAATGCCTTGAATTTCTTGATTCCCATGAGAATTTTCGTCACATAAAGTGATGAGAAAATCGAGAATATCACCCCGATGATTAGCGTCAAAGCAAAGCCACGAATTACACCAAAGCCAAATTCGTAAAGCATAACTGCCCCAAGAATTGTTGTGATGTTGGCATCGACGATTGCTGGAGTCGCCTTTGAAAACCCTTCATCGTAGACATCCTGCTTATGCAGAACGACTTGAAGGGATTTGATGTTCTCAAAAATGATGATATTGCCGTCAACCGCCATGCCGACGGTTAAAATCAGCCCTGCAATGCCGGGTAGAGTCAATGTTGAGCCAAATATCGAAAGAAATGCTATCACGCACAGCATGTTCACAATAAGCGATGCTATTGCCGTCACTGCGAGTGTTTTATAGCGATAAAACATGTAAAGGCATACGAGAATCACACCAACAATCATGGATTTCACCGCCATAACAATGGATTCCATTCCAAGTGTTGCACTGATATTTTGTTGTTGAATAATTTCAATTTTCGCAGGAAGAGCACCGGCACGAAGTAAAAGTGCAAGTTCGTTTGCGGTTTTGGTATCAAATGAGCCGGAAATCACGCCGGATCCGCCCGTAATTGGTTCCTTAATGTTAGGTGCGGAAAGGACTTTGCCGTCAAGAACAATGGCAAATGGTCTTCCAATGTTTTGAAATGTGACATCGGCGAAGATTTGCGATGCTCTTTTGTTGAATCTGAATGAAACGGCGGCTTGTCCTTCGGGGGTAATCATTGCAGATGCTTCTTCAAGATCTGCACCGTCGATTATAACCTCGTTTTTTACAGCGTAAAGAAGTTCTTTGTCGCCTTGTTCATTCGTTGTTTGTTCGTTTTGCGAATTGACATCGCTCATAAGCGTCACGCCATCTTTTTCAACGAAGCTTTCCCTGTTTGTGTATGGTGTTGAATCCATGAGGTGAAATGTAAGCTTGGCTTGGGTGTTTAGCAATTTTGCGATTGATTCTGCGTCGTTTTTTCCGGGAATTTGAAGGGAGATTTTGTCGTTATCAACGCCGTGGATCGAGATTTCCTTGTTGCCCATTTCATCAACGCGTTTGCGAATGATTTCAATTGATTGTTCCACGACTTTTTTTTGAATCGCCTCAAGGTTTTGCGTTGAGATATCCAGCGTGAACATTGTGCCGTTTTGTTTGAAGTCAACGGCGTTATTTTTGAGAATCTTTTTCACTTTTTTTTCATCCTTTGGTTCGCGGATTTCAAACGATGGGGAATTTTGTGAAATTTGAAAGTTTTTGTATCCGATTTTTTCCTCGTAGAGATTTTTTTTGATCACGGAAATGGCGTTTTTTTTGTAATTGTTGATGTAATCTTGCGTGTCAACTTTTAAAGTGATATCAGTGCCGCCTTGCAAATCTAGTCCAAGATTCATTTTGTAGTTTTTTAATGCGGGGAGATCGATGAAGTTGCCAATCGTGAATAAACCTGAGATTATTATTACGGAAATGAGCGTGCAAATTTGTGTTTTTGTGGTTTTCATACTTTAGTTAAATAATGCGCTGAATAACTGTGTTGAATTTGTAAAAGCAAGAAGGGTGAGAATCAAAATTGCAAGCATTATTGCAAATTTAAAATATTTTTTTATCATATTATCCAAGTAAAATTTTTGCATTTGAAATTGCTTCGTCTGAAATATTTGCACCGGAAAGAAGGCGGGCGATTTCGTGAACGCGTTCGTCGTTTGTGAGTTTCCCAACGGTTGTTTCGGTTTCGTTTGTGTTGGTTGTTTTGTTTTCGGTGTTGGTTTTGGTTATGCGGAAGTGGTCGTGGGCTTTTGCGGCAACTTGTGGTTGATGGGTTATGACAATAATTTGCACTGATTGTGCCAGTTTCAGCATAACTTTGCCGACGGAATCACTTGTTTTCCCACTAATTCCACTGTCGATTTCGTCAAAAATTACGCAAGGGATTTGCCTTAAATGGACGATTGCCGCCTTGATTGCAAGAACGATTCGGGAGATTTCACCGCCTGATGCGATTTTTGAGAGGCGGTCAAAACCCATGTTCTTGTTGGTTTCTATCATGAAGGAGGCTATATCAATGCCATTTTTTCGCATTTTGCCTTGTTCAATGTTGATATCAAAACAAGC
>CAMAVG010000085.1 GCA_945861605.1 Rickettsia typhi | reverse complement strand
TTAATATATCTATGATTGGCAAAAAGGCGACAATGATATTAGATGGCCAATCATTTGAAGCCATTCTGAGTGGGAATATTTATGCAAGAAATCCATACTTCATAGAATCTTTGCCATATATATGTTCATTTTCAGTGGACTATAATACGGCGTTGTGTAAAAGATTTAAAGCAGAAGTGGTGTTGGAATTTGACTTTGATGAAAGTGTGCAGGAGGCATTCAACGACTTTGGAGGCATGCATCAAAAGGTAGAATACCTGCATACATTTCAAGTATCTGAAAATATATTTATCAAAAGACCAGATTTTTGCATAGAACAAGAGTATCGTCTTGCATTCAAACATCCACATGCAAAAAGACCAGAGTTTTTAAAAGTAGCATATTGTAACAATACCTTGCAACACTTGATGAAAGTTCTTCCGGCTTTTTGACATCTCAATATTCATGCCTTTTCACAACCGAATAAACACTCGCACCAATGATTATTGCTCCAACGATTGTCAACATTTTGATATCCGCACCAAAAACCACAATATCCATCACAAGATACATCAAAAACCTCACAAATTCCATCGCATTCACCAAATATCCCTTACTCACCTGATACGCCTTCATCGAAAAATATTGAGACGCCACCGAAAGCAAACCCAAATACAAAACCGGCTCCACAAGATTCTTCGGAAACTCAATCTTCCCAAAATAAACAATCATTCCCGTAAATATCACAGAATAAATTGTTACATAATACAGCGAAATGTTAATCCTCACTTTTCTTTGTGCAATCAATTTATTCAAAGTCGAAGCAATGCCCCAGAACATCACGCACACAACAGCAAGCAGGTAATACCTGTTGAAATCATGGATATACGGCTCCAAAATCACCACAACGCCAACCGTCGCAACAATTTTCGCTATCCACACATGCCTTGGAATTTTCTCCTTTAAAAACACCACAAGCAAAATGTTTGAAATAAACGGCGCCAAAAAACCAATCGTCATCGCAATGTGCATCGGCATATGAGTAAAGACTATCGGCCACAGGAATGTCCCCATTGTAAAACACACCGCACGCAAAATCATCACCCACTGCGGCGCATTTTCCACAAAATGCCTCGGATCTCTCCTCAAGGTAATTAAAATAAACGGCAAAATGATAATCAACGCAGAGATATGCCGAAAAAACGAAGCGATTTCCGGTGTGATCATCGAATCATTTACCATCAGCTTAATCACAACCACCAAAATGACATTAAAAAACGCCGATGCCACATTAAAAAACAACGCCTTACCCATCAAAATAAAAAAAATAAAATATCTTCTTGAAAACTCATCAATCATCAAATGTCAATGAATAATTCAACTATTATACCACAAATGACCGAAGAGGAGTTAATCCAAAACCATTTGCTTAAACTCACAAACGGCAATAAATTCGCACGAAATCTTACCGATGACATCGCACAAATTGGAGAGATTATCGTCAACGCCGATACCACAATCGAAGGAATCCATATTTTAGAAAACCTGCCGGCAAATTTCATTGCATACAAAGCCATGGCACGCAGCGTTTCGGATATTCTCGCCAAAAATGGCAAACCAATCGGATATTTCCTCAATACAATCCTGCCAAAAGAATTCCAAAAATTCGAAGAACTCATTCAAGGCTTTTCCAATTTCAATGCGGAATACAAAATCGACCTTCTTGGCGGCGACACCTCCACGCACAACTCCGAAAGTATAATAATCGCAGTAACGGTTTTGGCAAAATCCAAAAATTCACCAAAAAGAAGTGATGCAAAAATTGGCGATGGAATATTCATAACAAAAAAAATCGGCGAAGCATTTTTTGGACACTCCAAAATTCTTGAATTTCAAAAACATAAAAAAAAAATTAATTTTGACGATCCACAAATTAAAGAATATCTTTCACCATCACTTGTCCATATTGCAGATTTTTCAAAAATCAATGCAAGCATGGATGTCTCCGACGGTATTATTTCCGATTCCAAAAAAATGGCAAAGGCTTCAAACTGTTGCTTCGAAATTGACTTTTCATTGTTACCATATTCGCAAAATCTTTGCAAGGAAGCAATATCTTTTGGTGACGACTACAATATTTTAGCAACATCGCAAGAAGAATTTCTTCCAAATTTTACAAAAATCGGTACAGTGAAAACCGGCAGTGGCGTTGTTTTAAACAACTGCCCGTTTGTTTTGGATTTTGACGGCTTTGATCATTTCACGAATTCGTAGAACGACTCCCAACCTTTTCACCGGTGTAAAGCTGACGCGGACGCGAAATTTTTCTTGATTCGCCATAGAATTCAAACATTTGAGCAGACCACCCCGCAACCCTCGCCGCGGCAAACATCACTGTGAAGAATTGAGTCGGGACATCAAGCGCTTTGTAAATAATTCCGGAATAGAAATCAACATTTGGGAAAAGTTTGCGTGAAGTGAAGTATTCGTCCGCCATTGCTTGTTTTTCAAGTTCGCGCGCGATGAAAAGCTTGTCTTTATCACCAACATGTTGAAATGTTTCAAGAACAACATCGCAAGTGTTTTTGATCAATTTTGCACGGGGGTCATAATTCTTGTAGACCCTATGCCCAAAGCCCATAAGCTTTCCTTCTTTGTTTTTCACTTTTTCAATGAATTCAGGAACTTGATCAACGGATTGTATTCCTTCAAGCATATTGACAACCGCCTCGTTTGCTCCGCCGTGAAGTGGTCCCCACAAAGCAGCAACACCGGCAACAACGGAAGCATAAGGGTTCACTTCTGTTGAAGCGACCATTCTCACTGTTGAAGTTGATGCGTTTTGTTCGTGATCCGCATGAAGAACGAAAAGCGTGTTGAAGACATTCTCCACAAGTTTTTTATTTGAGCGGAAGTGTTCTTCGTCAAATAAGTTCAAACAAATCGTTTCGGTGAAGTGTGGCGTCATTTTGATATCCAAACTTTTCCCCTTAATGAAGCGATATGTCACAATTACACACGCGATAAACTCCCCGACGAGTTTGATCAATGTTTTACGAACAAGGGCGGAATCTGCTGGGTTCCAGTTTGAACAATTCTTCGCAGCAACATTTGAAAACGCCGCCATAACAATTGCCATTGGGTGATCCGTTTTTTTGAAAGATGAGATTATCGATTTCGTAACATCGTCAATTTTCATGTTATCAAGTGCTGTTTTTTTGAATTGCTCAAATTCCTCCAACGCTTCATCGTGGTTTTTTCCTGTGAATAAAAGGAAAAAAGTTTCAAGAAAGGTTCTGTGCCCTGCAAGCTCTTCAATGGCGTAGCCTCTGTGTGCTAGAATTCCTTTGTCGCCGTCAATAAATGTGATATCCGAATGGCAAGAAGCAGTTGAGACGAAGGCGGGGTCGAATGTATAAAGATTCAACTCCTTTTCAAATGTTCCAATGTCAACACAATCCGCCCCTTCTGTTCCATGAAGAACGGGAAGCTCAAGTTCCTTGTTGCCATAAATGACCTTCATTGTATCAATTTTTTGCATATACTCCCTTAAATAGTTAAATAATCAATGTTGAATGTTTGCCTCAAAGAAATTCCAGTTGATTAACTCTTCAACGAAAGTTTTGAGGTAATCAGGGCGTTTGTTTCGGTA
>CAMAVG010000084.1 GCA_945861605.1 Rickettsia typhi | reverse complement strand
CGAATGTATCAGCGACACCAAATACCAATATAGGCAAGACTAATAGAATAGGATAATGCAAAATTTTCACATACGCGATTTCTCGCAAAATTCACCAACGAAAAAGCCAAAAACTCTGGCACTAATTCTTCACGGGTATGGTGCCGACGGTGAAAACTTGGTGGATCTTGCCGAAGTTTTGCACGAATCGTTGGAATTACCGCTTTTTATAATTCCAGATGCTCCATTTGGCTATGAATACGCACCGGATATGGGAAATCAGTGGTTTTCATTGCTGGATCGCACCGAATCCGTGCTTGTTGACGGCGCTGAAACCGCACGCAAAATTTTGTTGAATTTCATCGACGAACACCTTGAAAAATACGAACTTGGCTACAAAAATCTCGTGCTCATCGGGTTTTCACAAGGGGCGATGATGTCAATCTTCACGGCACTTCAACTGCCAAAATCGTGCAAAGCGGTTGTGAGTTTTTCCGGAACGATGGTCTCTGGCGAACAGACAATTGCAACGTGTAAATCCAAACCCCCGATTTGCATAATTCACGGCTCGAAAGATGATGTCGTCCCGCTCTCGCTTGGAAAATTTACCGCAAAAACATTGAAAAGCATCGGTTTTAGCGTTGAAATGCACGAAATTCAAAACCTCCCACATGCAATCGACCTTCAATGCGTCAAAATTGCCGCGGATTTCCTGAAAAACCTTTGAAATGCACTACGAAAAAGTTTATTTTATCGACCTCAACACCCAATCAACGCAGGAAATTCAAACAAAAATTGCAAAACTGAATAAACACCGCGATTCCATCATGATTCGTCATTTCAAGCGCGAGAATTCACCAATTGTTAATGAAATTTTGCGTCAAAATAAGGGAATTACTGTGATTTCGCACTTTAAA
Source organism: Rickettsia typhi (assembly GCA_945861605.1). Lineage (GTDB taxonomy): Bacteria > Pseudomonadota > Alphaproteobacteria > Rickettsiales > Deianiraeaceae > CAJQOT01. Next base: position 2,766 of record CAMAVG010000084.1, on the reverse strand, counting down.
AATAGCACAAAACGCAACATTACGCACATCGCTTCTGCGAAAATCCGTGGTTTTGCAAGGAATTCCATCTCATTTCACGGGATTCGAGACCTCGCCCGCATTCAAAAATTTCACCCGGAGATGGTTTTTATTTCGCCTATTTTTAACACGATGACGCACCCAAATGCCAAACCGCTTGGGTTAGTTCATACATTTCAAATGGGGTTTTGCATCAAAAAACAAATGCCAAAATGCAAAATTTACCTTCTTGGTGGCATGAATGAAAAAAAGTTCTCGCGAATCAAAAAGCTTGATTTTACCGGTATTTTTTCAGGATATGGATTTATTCGCGGTTGGTAATTTTCCAATGCTTGGCTCAATAATTATCACTTTTTCGTCGCTTTTTATTGTGCTGTATTGAATTCGAAGGAGCTCGTCAAGGTAACGCAAATCAACGACATCGGCGTTAATTAAGGCGGATTTAATCCCGTTTACTCGATTCGATTCGATCATTTGCTCCAATTTAATGCCGTTTTTTTTAATTTCACTGCGTTCTTGAAAAATATCAACGATGCCATGCTGACCAAAAAGGATGATAATTAGCAAATAAAAATTGACAATATATGCAATAATTACGCCATTTTTCAGATACATAACGCTGGATTGTATGGTGTTTTGACTTTGCGAATGCTGAAATAAAGCGATGGTGCGGTTGCGTCGCCTGTATCTCCTGTATTTCCGATTTCATCGCCTTTTATGACTCTATCGCCGACTTTTTTCGAAAATGATTTCATATAGCCGTAGATTGTCATCCAGTTATCTTTGTGCTTGACGATCATCAAATTTCCATATTCCGGAATATCATTTCCTGAGTACACAATTTCTCCGGAATACGCTGCTATCACTGGTTTTCCAATTGCACTTTCAATGATTGAGCCATCATTTTTTGCACCGTTTTTAAGAATATCGCCGTATTTTTTAAGAATTTTTTTCGAAGAAACAGGCCAAGTGATGTCAAGTTCGCACGATTTCGCAGCTTGCGATTCACTTGCTTTTGCGGTGGATTGTGCTTTTACAGCATCCTTTTCAGGGGCGATAACAGGCTTTTTTTCCTCCACTTTTGGAGTAGAAATTGCCTGAGATTGCACCAATGTTGAGTCATTTTTCTTTGGAATTTTGAGTTTATCGCCAATTTTTATTACCTGAGTCAGCTCAAATTCGTTTTCCGTGGCAAAATCAATTGGGCTGATGCCGTAAGCCCTCGCGATTCCAAAGATTGTCTCACCATATGCAACGATGTGGCGACCGCTCGCCGGAATTTCCTTAATTGGCACGATTACAGGCATTGCTGGTTCGTTTTTTGATAAATTCTGCACACTCGCACTGCCAATTACGGCTTTTGGAACATTGATTTTTTGTCCAATGCGAATTGAACCATCAACATTAAGTGAATTATTTTCAAGCAAACTTGAGTAGCTAACACCATACATTCTAGCAATTCCAAAAAGGGTTTCACCATCTTTTACAATGTGGATTCCATCAAATGAAGTAAGTTGATTTTGCGGAGTTTTCTGTTGCAAATTTTTACTTTCAGTGGCAACATGCGGCGGAGTTTTCTGCGTCACATTTGCTGCATTGGTTATGCTTTGGGTGACGCTAAACACAAGTGACACGAATAATACAACAGGCAACATTCCCTTCAAAAACAAACTTTCGCTTGATGATAAAGTGAGAATTTTATTTTTCAAGAAAAATATATGGCATCGGTAATAAAAAATTATGACGATCAAACCTCGCCTTTTTCCCTTTTTGCGCGCATAATTGCGAAGTCGTCGTCCGCATGGTAGGAAGATCTTGTCAATGGCGAAGATGAAACCATCAAAAACCCGCGGGAATAAGCGACGCGTTTGTAATAATCGAATTCTTCGGGTGTGACGAATCGCTCAACATTGGCGTGTTTTTTTGTCGGTTGAAGATATTGCCCGATTGTGATGAAGTCGACTCCTGCACAACGCATGTCGTCCATAACTTGTAGCACCTGTTCTTTTGTTTCACCAAGACCGACCATAATCCCTGATTTCGTAAAGCATAGAGGGTTTGTTTCCTTCGCGATTTCAAGAAGACGAAGCGAGTGGTAATACCTTGCACCGGGGCGAATTTTCGCATAAAGTGCCGGAACTGTTTCAATATTATGGTTGTAGACATCTGGAAAAGCTTTTGCAACCATTTCAATTGAACCTTTTTTGTTTCTAAAGTCCGGCGTGAGGATTTCAATCGTTGTTGATGGCGATGATTTTCGAATTTCCTCAATACATTTTACGAATTGCGAGGCACCTCCGTCGGGAAGATCGTCTCTATCAACTGATGTTATGACAACATGTTTCACGCCTGTTTCTGCGACCAACTTTGCAAGTTCTTGCGGTTCTTTTTCATTGATTGGGAGGGGGCGTCCCGTTTTAACATTGCAAAACGCACAAGCGCGGGTGCAGGTATCGCCAAGAATCATAACTGTAACATGCTTTTTCTGCCAACATTCACCAATATTTGGGCAAGCTGCCTCTTCACAAACTGTATGCAAGCCTTTTTCACGAACAAGTTCGCGAGTTTCATTGAACGCTTTTGAAGTTGGAGCCTTCACGCGGAGCCAATCCGGCTTTTTTTGATGCTGTTTGGCGTTTATTTCCTGAGTATCAATTTTTTTTTCGCTTTCCATCATATTTTTTGGGAAATTTCAGACGAAATTAGTCAAACACTTCGCAAATGTCAAGGAATTTGTAAATGTTATTT
>CAMAVG010000083.1 GCA_945861605.1 Rickettsia typhi | reverse complement strand
TTTTTTCGTACATTATTAACCGCTAGCACGATGCTTTTTTCGCTCAATGCTTTTGCAATTGACGAAATAAAAATTCTTGCGAAGGTGAACCAAAATGTAATAACCAATTACGATATTGGCAACCGTATTGAGTTTCTGGAAATCACAACGCCAGAAATGAAAAAATCTACTCAAGACGAAAAAAAATATTACGCGATGCAAAGCCTCATTCAGGACGAACTTCGCTTCGAATACGCCAAAAGGGTGAATTTTAAGCCAGACAAAGAGCAAAAAACCCGCCATCGCAAGGCAATTTCCGACGAACTGCAAAGGAAAAACATCAAAAACATTGCATTTGTTATGGAAAAAAACTCAAATTTCATTGAAAGTGAGGCGTTGTGGCGCGCTGTTGTTGAATCGACAATTCGCCCAAAAATTCAGATTTCACAAGAAATGGTTGACGATGCCGCCAAAAAAGAGAAAAAACTTTCGAAGGATAAAATTGCGAACATGATTATCGAGCAACAAATTCAGGGGCAATCCGCACAAATTTTGGAATCAATCCGCAAAATTTCAATAATTGAGTTCACGCAAGAACAGTGAATTTTAAGTCTTGGTATGGTGTGCGAATGAATTCGTCCTCCGTAATATATTTAATTTTTTTGATGTTGATATCAAATTCTTGATCCATCCTCATGAAAACTTTTGCCAAAAGTCCAGCATCGAGCAGGGCTCCGTGCATGTTTCGCGAAGATAAATCAACCTCGAATTTTTTGCACAGCGCATCAAGGGAGGCGCGCTCTCCGACATATTTTTTCCTCGCAAGAATTAGGGTGTCAACTACAGGGTTTTCGATTTTCTCAAGCCCGCAAAGTTCGAGTTCATAATTTAAGAAGTTGAGATCGAATGTCGCGTTATGAATTACGAGCGTTGAATTTGCGATAAATTGCGTAAAATCATCGGCAATTTCTTGGAATCGTGGTTTATCCTGAAGGGAATCGAGTGAAATTCCATGCACGGCTTGGGCTTCTTTGTCGATTTCGCGGTCAGGGTTAAGGTATGCGTGGTATGTTCGCCCAGTTTCCTTGCCATTCACAACCTCAACGCAGCCGATTTCAATAATTTTATGCTTATTTTTGATAGAAATACCAGTTGTTTCGGTATCAAGGCAGATATATCTTTCGTCCTGTTTCATTTCATTGGAATTAAGGTTTTGTAAGCGCGTTTTGTGAATGACTCAACGATTTTGCTGGAATTTTCCAATACAAGTGATGAAAGTGTGAGGTTCAAAAGAGGGTTTTTGATCTCAAATTTCATGTCATAAATAATTTCGCAGCCATCAATTGTTTGGCGAATCTCCCAAGCATTTTCAAAGATTTTGAAAAATTTGCTTGGATATTCCGTAATAAAAACCTTGTACGAGCTTGCATCAAGAACAATTTGCGATGTATAAGAAAAATGGATATTTTTCAAAAGCGTGATATAATTAATGTGCATTGTGGCGATAATTTCGCTTGCGTTTTGCTCGTGAATTACAATTGCATTGCAGTGCGGAATGAATTCAGGGTAGCGTGCGACATCGACGATAATCGCGTATATATCGCCCGCGTTGAATGGAAGTTTGGTTGAAATGCGTTTATATGCCATGTTTTTGAAAATAATGCTTCAGTTTTTGTTCAATTTTGCTGTTTGTGAAGAGTGTTTGTGCCTCATTTTGTGATTTTGGAAGCGGTTTTGCGTGTGAGGTGTGGGAATCAACGAATGTTTGCGCGTGAAAATTCTCCGCCTTTGAAATTGCGGATATCAAGAACGCAATTGCAATAAAATAAGGATTTGCAAGCGATGACGGCGTGCGATACTCCAACCGTTTGCCGGAATTGTTCGGAATTTTTGCAATTCGAAGTGCAACTGTGCGGTTTTCAGTCCCCCAAGTTGCGTGCGTTGGAGAATTCTTGAATTGCCTCACGAAATTCAGATTTGCAATTCTTTTGAGGCAATTTTCAGTTTGTGAGACCAAAGCCGTTACATCAGGCGTATTTTCCGTGAGATTTTCCGCGATCTCTTGTAAAATTTTGCTTTCAAAATCAAGGATTCCGCCCGTGGAATCTTCGTAAAGACAAACGCTTATTTGCAGTGATGACGGCGGGAGAATTTCGCTTTGTGTTGCAGAAAATGAGATTTCGATGTGGTGTTTCTCGCATATTTTTTGGGAAATAACGCGAAAATTGTGGATAATTTCGCACGATTTGAGGAATCCGATCTGTGGAATCGTCGTTATTTCAAATTGGTTTGCACCAAGTTCGCTTTTGATCTCAAAAATGCCATCGATTCCGCTTATTTCCTCAAGAATTTCAGGCGATGGCACGCTTGAAAGATAGAATTCCTGTTCAAATCCTGTTGTGATGCGATGCAGCGAAAATTCGTGCAGGAAATCCTGTTCAATGCTGGAAATCACGGAGGATATTTGCCCGTGATTTACCTGATTTAGGGAATAGATTATGCTATTTTGCATTTGAACGAATCCATTCGCTTAATTCAATTGCCGGTGCACCGCCATTTTTCACGGCAATTTGTTGACCGTCCTTGAATAAAATCAAAGTTGGGATTGTACGAATATTGAATGTTGATGAGAGATCGGGGTTTTCGTCAACATTGACTTTCACGATCGTGATATCTTTGTTTTGCTCGGCAACGCTTTCAAGAATTGGCATGAGGCGTTTGCAAGGCATGCACCATTCTGCCCAGAAATCAACCAGAACCAAGCCTTGTGATTGCTGAACATCTTTTTCGAAATTTTGTTCGTCTGTGTGTTTTAGTGACATAAATTTAATGTTTAAGTTAATTTGTTATTTCAAAGTTGTTAGTGTTGGAGAAAATCTCACGCATAAGAATATTATTCAACGCATGGCTGGATTTATAGCATTCAAACGAGGCCTGAATTTCAAACTCGGATATATGAATATCGCCGATGAAATCAAGGATTTTATGACGGACGAAATCCTTTTTCGTGTGAGTATAAGACGGGCTGAGGATTTCTGTATCGTTGAAAACAATCGCACTGAAGATATCCCCGCCAAGGCAGATTCCCTTTGCGTTCATTGCTTCAATTTGGTGGATGTGTCCAAATGTTTTTGCGTACGATATTGTATCCTTGAAGCTTTGTTTGGTCTCGTTAAATTTTTTTGTCTGCCTTCCAATTGGGGAGTTTGGAAAATCGATTTCGCATAAAATTTCAAATTCATTGCTTGGTTTTGCGATTATGTATGAATCGTTTAATGTGACTTTGATTTCGCGTTTTAGATTCAGTTTTTTGGTGTTTTGTTCTGGAATTTTTAGTATTTCAAGACCAAAAATGAAATCATTACTTCCGCCGTCCATTAGTGGAATTTCCGGTCCATCGATTAATATTATTGCATTTTTGAGTTTAAAATAGAAAAACGCCGCCATTAAATGTTCAATTGTGGAAATGGAATGCGTGCCGTTGCTTATTGTTGTGTTAAGTTGCATTTGGTGGACATTCGTGTAGTGGGCGATTATTGGCTCGCTTGCATCTGTCATTTTAAACACAATTCCGCCTGATGATTGCGGTATGATCGTCATACGGGTATCCTTGTTGTAGTGGACGCCTTTTCCGAAGAAAGTTATCGAATTTTCAAAATATTCTTGCATTATTTTTTTCAAGATTTACCTAACTTAATTAACGAAATATATTTTTCAAGTGTTTTTAGAGTTTTTCCAAATATTTCTAATTTCCGC
>CAMAVG010000082.1 GCA_945861605.1 Rickettsia typhi | reverse complement strand
CCCAGATTTTCCCATTGTGAATTAGGCGGTCTTTCGTGTAAATTAATTCGCCACGGGTTTCGGTGCCAAATTCGAAGTTGGGAGTCATAACAATAGCATCAACAGGGCAGGCTTCTTGGCATAATCCGCAGTAAATGCACTTTGTCATGTCAATGTCATACTGTGTCGTCTGCCTTGAACCGTCCGGCTGTTCCTTTGCTGAAATTACGATTGCCTGTGCAGGGCAGATTGCCTCGCACAATTTACAAGCGATGCACCTTTCTTCGCCGTTTGGGTAAAGTCGAAGAGCATGTTCGCCACGAAACCTTGTGGAAATTGGTCCTTTTTCAAAGGGATAGTTTAGCGTATAAGGTTTTTTAAACATAACCATAAATGTTTTAAGCATTCCCGAAATGATTTCAAGCAAGAAAAACTGCTTAGCAACACGAAGAAAAACCATAAGTTTTTACGAAAAATTTCAATGGTGATTTTTGATTCAACGCGAATAAAAAATCAAGATTTATTTTCCCGTCGCAAATTCAATAAGAAAAAATATCCGCCAAAGTGTTATAGCGTACTAGTACAGTGATACAAAAAATAAAAAAGCAAAATATTAAATACTCAACTCTTCCTCAATTCTTTCAGCGATTTCCCGCAAATTCCCACTTCCTTCAACCATAATTCGAACTTTCGAATGCTCCGTTCCTGAACGACGCACAAGCACCCTCGTCATTTCGTTTGAATGCTTCGCCGAAATTGTTTCCATTTGCTCCTTCGTTGCCGTTTCGTTAGTTATGTTGTGAAGAACCTGCGGCGACTTTTTGTAAAGCTTTCCAACATCACTTGCTTTCCAACTTTGAGACTTCATCGCCGAAATAAGTTGTATCGCAGAAAGTATTCCATCACCTGTGGAGGAATACTCCGGAAGGATTATATGCCCAGATTGTTCCCCGCCAATTTGAAAACCCGTTTTAATCAACGCCTTTGAAACATTTTTATCCCCAACATCCGTTCGAACAACTTCCTCAATTCCAATTGATTTCACATAGTTTTCAAACCCTAAATTTGACATAACCGTCACAACGACTCCACTTTTTTCCAATTTTCCCTGAGTTTTCAAATTGCAAACAATTCCGGCTATTATATTATCGCCATCTAAAATTTCGCCATTTTCATCAATCACAATCAGACGATCCGCATCACCATCAAGAATTATTCCAATGTCTGCACCCTCTTTTTTCATAATGGAAGCAAGAAATTCGGGGTGAGTCGCCCCACAATTTTCATTAATATTCACACCATTTGGCGAATTGTTATAAGTTTTCACACTACACCCAAGTTCCCAGAAAATCTCCGGAGCAATTCTATACGCACTGCCGTTTGCAACATCAAGAAGCACTTTCAAACCAACGAATGCCTCCGTGTTTTGAATGCTCGATTTAATATATTCAACATACCTCCCAATAACATCGTCAAGCCTCCTTGCTCTTCCAAATGTGTGGTTGTAATCACTCATCGCGTGCCTGTTAATGTAGGATTCAACCTCCTCCTCAATTTCGCGTGAAATCTTCACACCGTCATTTCCAAAAATTTTAATCCCGTTGTCATAATAAGGATTATGCGAAGCCGATATCATAATTCCGTAATCTGCCCTAAGGGAACGCGTCAACATTGAAATTGCCGGCGTTGGAATTGGACCCGTAAGAATTACTTCAAAACCATTCGCCGTGAAGCCTGCTGTCAAGGCGTTTTCAATCGAATAACATGAAATTCGAGTATCCTTCCCAATCACAACCCTTCTTGTTTTAAAATTATTCAAACTTGCAATTGCCGAAGGAATTTTGATCATAAATTCAGGAGTAATAAACCCAACACCCGCCCTTCCACGAATTCCATCCGTTCCAAAAATTTTTGTATTGATGCTCATTTTCAATGCTTAATAATAAATCACACTTCGCAAAAGCATTGGAAATTTAAAAAACAAGTGTTTTAGGGGATATTCGCGAAAAATATTCACGAAAAAATGGCGGGAGTGAAGGGACTTGAACCCTCGGCCTTCTGCGTGACAGGCAGACGCTCTAACCAGCTGAGCTACACCCCCGTTCGTGAAAACGATTAACACTCTATTCCACGCACAATTTTAAAAATCAAGGAATATTTTCAAAGTAAAACTTGACAAACTTCTTGACAATCAAAACTTCCGTAAATAACAAAAATTCGTTCTTAACTTTTTTTCATAACATGGAACTTAAATTTATCGCTATTGGTTTAATGGCTTTTGGTCTTCTTGGTGCCGCTTTGGCAATTGGCAATGTTTTCTCTTCATTGTTGAGTGGTATCTCCCGCAATCCTGAAGCTGAAAGCAAAATGTCAAAATACGCCTATGTTGGTGCGGGTCTTGCCGAATCAATTGGTCTTTTTGCATTGGTGATCTCACTAATCCTAATTTTCTCATAAAAACTTGAATTCTTGTTTTTTGGGATTTGGCTCCAATCAGGGTGATCGACACGCAAACATAAATCGTGCTGTTTCATTCCTGATGCACGCCACAACTTCCACCACAATCTTCACAAGCTCTTCCATCATTGAAACCCCTGCCCTCTTAAAGGAAAATTCGCCAAAAGAATGGGATATTCCATTTCTCAATTCCGTTGTTGAATTCAAAACATCGCTCCATTTTTCAGAAATCCTTTCAATAATTCAAGAAATTGAACGGAAAATGGGGAAAAATTTCAACGCACCAATATGGTCACCAAGAATAATCGATATTGATATTCTTTTTTTCGGAAACACAATTCACAATTCTCCAACTCTTTCAATTCCACACCCGCAAATTCAAAACCGGCTTTTCGTTCTTGAGCCAATCTGCGAAATTGCCCCCGAAACATTCCACCCAATATTAAAAAAAACTTGTAAGGAGTTACTCACCCTTTTAAAAAACACATTATGAAGCGAATTTTCATCATTTCCGGTGAAAAATCCGGCGATATCATTGCCGATGGGATAATCCAAAAAATTCAAAACACCTTTCCCGACTGCCAAATTCAAGGAATTGGCGGGGAGTCTTTCTCCAAAAACGGATTAAAATCTCTTTTCAACCAAAACGAGCTTTCAATAATGGGATTTTTCGAAATTCTGCCAAAAATTTTCCGCATTTTGAAGCTAATCAAAACCACAATAAATGCAATTGAGGACTTCCAACCAGAACACATAATCACCATCGATTCCCCCGGTTTCAACTTCACAATTGCAAAAAAAGTGAAAAATCTGGAAATAAATTCCAAAATTCACCATGTTGTTGCACCTTCCGTTTGGGCTTATAAAAAAAATCGAGCAAAAAAAGTTTCATCGCTATACAACACCCTCTTCTGCATTCTTCCATTCGAACCGCCATATTTCACGCAGTTTGGCTTGAAAACTATATTCATAGGCTACCCCCCGTTTCACAACATGGAAGCAGTAAAGCAAAATATTTTAACACAAAAAAAACCCGCGGTGAAATCTTCCAAAATAATCATTCCAATCACACTTGGAAGCAGGCAATCGGAAATTACAAAACACACACCAATAATTAAACAAGTAATTGAAATTCTCAGCGGAAGGTTCACAAACATTCAATTCACAATCATAACACTCCCGCATTTGCACGGCAGAATCGCAAAGGAATTCTCACAAGTTCGCAACGCAAATGTAATTTCAAATGATATCGAAAAATGGCAAACAGTTCAAAACGCAAACTTCGTCTTGGCAAAATCGGGGACAAATGTCATGGAATTTGCCATTCTTGGAATTCCATCAATTGTGTTTTACCGTGCGAATATCATAACTGAGGTTATAATCAAAATAATGGCATACACAAAATTCGCAACATTGCTCAATTTCACCGCCGGAAAATACATTCTTCCGGAATTCCTCCAAAACAATGCAACCGGAAATTCAATTGCAATGAAAGCAAAGGAATGGCTTGAAAACCCTGCTCT
>CAMAVG010000081.1 GCA_945861605.1 Rickettsia typhi | reverse complement strand
CGATATGTCAAGTTTTTATTTTGGGTATTTTTAATAATATGATTCCTCGTCATTGTTGTAGTAGTAGCTTTCTCCACCGCTGTTGAAGTATACTGCTAGACCAACTTTGAAGCCTTGAATGCTTTCTATTGTTGCGTTTCTTGTTATTTTAATGGAGTTTTTGTCCATTGCTTGCTCAAGGCTAATTTGGTTAAGATTCAGTGTGTATTTTGGGTCTACCGTGTTGGTGAATGTGTAGCTAATACTGTCTGCGCTTTTTGCAGAAGCATATTTTCCCTCAACAGTCACTGAAGGTGAATATGTTGTTGTAACGGATTGATTGTTGGCATTGAGGTTAATCTGGAATACTTCGGCAAATATTGCAAAATTTTCGTTTATTGCAAATTCCGTACCAAGACCGTATTTGAACCCGCCGATGTTCTGCGTTGAGCCATTTGAGGCACTGGAAATCGATGAATAACCACCAAAGCCGTAAAAATCTATTTTTGAAAGTGATACACCAAGTTTGCCAACAATACTAAGTGCTGTTGGCTTTATAGAACTTGAGTTCGCACCAAACGATGAATATTCAATTTGTGGTGCAATAAACAATTTTTTGAATAGGTATTGTAATTTATAACCGGCACTGAGTTCAAAACCAAGGTTGTTGTTTATTGTGAAGTTTGGTGGCGTCTTTTTTGAATCGTTAAATTCTGTTGCAATTTGAGTTTTTATTGCGTCGATGTGAGTGGTGTGTATTTCTGGTGCAACGGTGTACATGATGCAAGAACCAAACACACATCCTATGTTGGGTTCGATGATCTTGATATTGATGACGGGATTAGGGTCGGGAGAGTATTTGGGCGTGTTTGCGCTAGCATTTGTGGTGTTATTTGTGTAGGTTGGGGTGGCGGTGGTACTCCTCCCGGTCATCATCCCTGTGTATGTGTCATATGTTGTCACTACTGTAATGCTATCTGAAAGACTAAGCAACCTAATTGTGAATGCATCTTTGATGTAAAGATTTTGCAGTGTGGCAATGTCTCGATTAATATCTCGAGAGACAGCATCCGTGAATCTGTAAGCCACGGAATTGACAGTCTGTGAATCGACGAATTTTAGTCCGGCGGTGTTATCGCTGTATGTTACATTTGCAGCACTGATTGTTTGCGTTGATATAGCATTTTGTTTGCTTGTCAACGAAGCGGCACTGAAGTAAAATCCATTTGTTGCCATTGCAACACTTGGAAGGGAAATTAATAAAAGAATAGCAATTCTTACCATTTTAAAAAACACAATTTTATTAAGTAAAGCACATTTATTTGACTTTGTCAATAATTTTCCATTTTCCATTTGCTGTATCACTGTACTAGTACGCTATAACGCCTAAGAATCGCGGCAAAGTGCCAAGAATTCGTCTTCATTGAGGATTTTCACCCCAAGTTCCTGTGCTTTTTTCAGTTTTGAACCCGCTTCCTGCCCGCAGACGAGATATTCAAGACCGCGAACAACACTGGATGCGACGGAAAATCCTGCTTTTTGGGCGATATCCTTGGCTTCTGCGCGCGAAATTGAAAGAGTTCCCGTGAAAAGGACGCCGCCCCTGTTGCCATTTGGTTGCTCTTCGTGGAAAACTTGGATTTTGCTCAACAATTTTGTGATTTCTTCTCTGTGAATTTCAAGAAATGCAATTACTTCTTTTGCGGTTTTTTCTCCGATTCCATCAAGCTCCAAAAGGCTTTGTGGCAAAATTGTTTGAGTCAAAGCCTTGGCGGTTTTGAAGAATCCTGCGAGAATTTTTGCGTTTTCAATGCCAACGGAGTAAATTCCAAAGGCGTTGATTAACCGTGTAAGGCTTACATTTCTTGATTTCTCGATTGCCAAAACAAGGTTTTTTATGGAAATTTCGCCCCAACCTTCCCATGATTTCAACTCCATTTCTGCGATTTTTTCCGGCAGGAGGAAGATATCGGAAAATGTGGAAGCAAAGCCTTTGTTGAAGAATTCTTCGATCTGCTTTTCGCCAAGACCGACAATGTTAAAACATTCTTTTGAGGCAAAATACTTAAGTCTGCCAAGGGTTTGTTCCTTGCAATGTGTAAAATTCATACACCGAATTAGGGTTTCAGTTTGCACAAGTTCAAAGCCGCAACAAGGGCAATTTTGTGGGAATTCGAAGACTCCGACCGATTTTTTTTCCACAACTTTGAGGATTTTCGGAATGACATCGCCCGCGCGTTCAATTTCAATGATGTCGCAAATGTTGATGCCAAGGCGGTGAATTTCGTCCTTGTTGTGCAATGTTGCGCGTTTGATTACAACTCCGCCAAGGGTCACGGGGGAAAGTTCGGCAACTGGGGTGATGATTCCCGTGCGACCAACCTGAAGCGTGATATTTTCAAGTTTTGTTTGCCCTTTTTTAGAGGAAAACTTGTGTGCGACAGCCCATCTTGGGGCGTTTGCGGTCATTCCAAGGCGTTTTTGAAGGGCAAGATTATTGATTTTATACACGATTCCATCGATGTCATAACCAATTTCAAAGCGATTTTTCGCAACAAAGTTATAATAATCGAGCATTTCATCAACCGAATTGCAAACGGCGAAATCGTTCACGCAAAACCCATTTTTGGAGAGAAATTCGTAAATTTCACCCTGAGATTCGCACGGATTTTCCCCGTAAAAAATGGCGGAATATGCGAAGTATTTCAAATTTCGTGCTTTTGTGAGGGCGGAATCAAGTTGACGCAGCGAGCCCGAGGCTGCATTTCGTGGATTTGCGAAAATTTTGCTTCCTGTTTTGGTGTTCCCATTGTTTAGTTTTTCAAAATCGGCGTTGAGCATGTAAACTTCGCCGCGAACCTCAACCGCACTGTTGATTGCGATTTTTGTTGGAAAGTTTGGAATTGTCAGAATATTTTCCGTGATATTTTCTCCGATTTCGCCGTCTCCGCGGGTTAAAATATGGATAAGTTTCCCGCCGTCATACAATGCGGAAAAACTTACGCCATCAATTTTTTTTTCTGCAACGAATTCGTAAAATTCGCAGTCCGTGTTCAAAAAGTTGTTGATGCGTTTGACAAAATCGCCAAGTTCGGTTTCGTCAAAAACATTTCCAAGGGAGAGCATCGGCGAGCGGTGGGCGATTTTTTCGAATTTCGTCTGCGTTTGAAAAAGCCCGAGTGTGAAGAGATCCTGCGAGAATAAATCTCCGGAAGAAGTCAATTCCCGCAAGCGTTTTGTGAGTGAGTCGTATTCGGAATCGGATATTTCAGGGGTGGAATCTTCGTAGTAAAGTTTGTTGTGATGGGCGATTTTTTTTCGTAAATCGTCGATTTCACTCATTTAACTTCACCAAAAATGTAAGAACCTTCAAACCCTGCGAGAACCCTTTCCGCATCTGATTTTTCGCACACAATAACCATACCAATTCCCATGTTAAAAACCTTGAACATTTCTGCCGTTTCGATGTCTCCGTTTTTTTGAATCAAGTGGAAGATTTCCGGAGTTTTTATCGCGGAATAGTCGATTGCTAAATCAAGACCGCTCGGGATAATTCGCATTGTGTTTGAATATAATCCGCCACCTGTAATGTGAGCAAGACCCTTAATTTCACTGCCTTTTGCGATGAAATCCAGCACTTCTTTGACATAAATCTTGGTTGGAGTCAACAATTTTTCGAGCAATTCCCCTGAATTTTCGCCAGTTTTTTCAAGAACCGCGTTCACAAGTGAAAACCCGTTTGAGTGAATTCCGGACGATGGAAGTGCGATGAGGCAATCCCCTGCGTGAATATTTTTCGATGGCAACATTTGTGATTTTTCGACTGCGCCAACAACAAAACCCGCTAAATCGTATTCTCCGTTTTTGTAGATATCAGGCATTTCGGCGGTTTCTCCGCCTGCAAGTTCGCAGCCTGCAAGTTTGCAACCTTCATTTATTCCAATAATAATTTGTTCCAGAATGGAAACATCAACGCTTGAATTTGCCAGGTAATCCAGAAAGAAAATCGGTTTTGCACCATGGCAAAGAATATCGTTCACACACATTGCGACGAGGTCAATCCCGATAGTATCGTGCTTATTCGCGCGAAATGCAAGCTTG
>CAMAVG010000080.1 GCA_945861605.1 Rickettsia typhi | reverse complement strand
GAGTTTATCAAAAAAGGTGCGAGTCTGCGAATTAGTCGCAAGCGAAAGTTCGTGATTGGGCGTGAAAATTACTGGGCAAATCAGCTTTTTTAACTGGCTTTGATTCGCCTTTTCGCCGTCAAATTCAAGGAGTTTTTTCTCTCCATCGTGCTTAATAAACACGCTGCCGCGGTCAAGTTCGCCCATGATTTCGAAAATTCCAACGCCGTTGCGAATGAGTTCATCGTTGTTGCCACGGAAGGAATTTTGCCCGTTGAGCATTGAGGCGGCCTCCAAAATTGAGGTTTTCCCGCAACCGTTTTCCCCGCAAATATAGGTAATTTTTTCAAAAGCAAACCTGTTTAAGGTGAAGCATCGGAAATTTTGCAGGGTTATTTGGGTGAGCATTGGTGTATTTTATTGATAACCCTTTCTATTTCCAGCTTTCCATCACTTGTGATTCTTGAAAGATGTCCTGTCGAAAAGTATTGAATACCTTTATCTTCCAAGAACTTGGTAATTCCACAGCCTTCGTAGCTCCAAAGTTCATCGATTCTTTTAGAAAACAAAATTACAACATCAGGCTGAATTTGATTGACGATATTTTGAAAATGCAATTGATAGTCAGCGTTATGTATAAAATACTTAAATGGATTATCACTAGGCTCTTTCATGCAGTGTTGAATATAATTCATATATGCAACTCTTTCAAAAAAATCCTTTCTTGCATAATTTCCCGTGCTAAATATTTTTGAAAATTGCGAGACCAACACTCCCCAAGTTCTATTGCCCCAATCTCCATTGCAATATTCTTTTACACACTGAATTGTTAGGTTTTCATTGGTACTGCTTGATTCAAAGTAATTTTTGGAATAATGGCTTTCGCCAACAAAAAGCACTTTATGTTTTTGTGAATGATACTCACTTCCAATCCAAGGCGTTCGTAGTATTGTTGTCATATTTGATATATTAATTATTGTTAAACCACCACCCTCTCACAAACTCCCTTAACCAAATTCCGCACACGCAAAATGTAGGATTTCCTTTCAATTTGCGACAAAGCCCCCCTTGCATCAAGCAAATTCAAGGTGTTTGAACAGTTCAACGCCATTTCGTAGGCTGCTTCCGGAAGGTTTTTTGCCGTCAGTTTTTCGCATTCAATTTCGCATTTTTGGAATTGGTCAAACAGGTTTTCGATGTTGGATTCATCCTTGTAATAGTGGCACATTTGGCGTTCTTTTTCGAAGAAGAGGTCAGAATATTTCAGCTTTTCACTCCATTTGATATCAAAAATGCTATCGACATTTTGCACATACATGGCAATTCTCTCCAAGCCATAAGTTATTTCCAGCGGGACGGTCTTAAGCTTAATTCCACCAATTTGTTGCATGTATGTCCACTGTGAAACTTCCATTCCGTTCAGCCAAATTTCAGAACCTAAGCCCGATGCTCCAATTGAAGGGTTTTCCCAGTTGTCTTCAAGAAATGTGATATCGTGTTCTTGCGTTTGAATTCCAATACATTCAAGGGATTTTCGATAAAGCTCCTGAGCATTCAGCGGAAATGGTTTTAACAGAACTTGAAATTGGAAGTATCCTGAAAGGCGATTTGGGTTTTGAGCGTACCTTCCGTCGGTTTGTCTTCGGCAAAATTGCGAATAACAAACTGACCATTCCTCGTTTTTCAAGGCATAAAGTGCGGTGTGTGGCGAAAGAGTTCCGGCGCCGACATTGCAATCGTATCCTTCTAAAACAGAACAACCGTTTTCTGACCAAAACTTCTTCAAATTTGCGATAATTTCCTGAAAGTACATTAATTTATTTTAACAGATAATGCAAAAAATTCAACTGCTATTTCAAAATGTCAACAATAACTTGATTTTTTAAAATATCTGCTTCCATTTTGGCAATTAAACAGTTATTCATTTGATGAAGAATATTTCGACGGCAAAGCTTTTGCGAATTATATCATTTGCGGTGATTTTCATCAATTTGATATTGATAGTCTCAAAGGCAGTGCTTTATAAAACTACGCATTCCGTTGCAATGTTTTCAAGTTTGTTTGATTCCGCCTTCGATCTTATAATCTCATCAATCAACAGTGCAATTTTATTTTACGCAAGCAAACCAAAGGATGACAACCACCGTTTCGGGCATTCCGCAATTGAAGATGTTGTTTCACTGTTTCAGGTTTTGTTAATCGCAGGAACAGGGATTTTAGTATTTTACAGTGCAATAACGCTGAAGGTCGATTCTTACAATTTCAGTTGGTTTGCAATTTTTGTGATGTTTCTAAACGCAGTGCCGCTTTTGGGAATTATCCTGTTGCAATCGTATGCACAGAAAAAGAGCGGCTCAACAATTCTAAAAACGGATTTACTCCATTATTCCAGCGATTTTATCTCAATGGCGGGTGTTGTGATTGCAATGATTTTAACGCACTACACAAGCATTTTGTGGTTTGATATCGCGTGCGGTGGGGTGATTATGTTGGTAATTTTTCATTCCTGTTTTGGTGGGGGAAGGCAAGCTTTTGATAACCTCATGGCAAAAGAATTGCAGGACGGCACCGCGGAAAAAGTGTTGGAGATATTGAATTCTTGCGGGGAAATTGTCGGATTTAAAAATGTAAGAACAAGGGGTTCGGGGCAAATGAAATTCATTCAGTTTGATATCATCCTAGCGGAGGGTATCTGCTTGAAGAATGCGCATGATATTGCACATATTTTGGAAGACAAAATTCATGAGTCAATCCAAAATGCAGATATCATAATTCACATGGAACCAATGTAATTATTGGTTTTCAAGCATTTTTTGTGCCTTTTGAAGGGCTTGTTTGTAGAGTTTGTTGTTTGGGTTGCGGATATCAAACGCGATTGCTTTGGAGAAATCACTAATGGCGATATCGGGTTTGTTGAGTGCAAGGCAGTTCATGCCTCTGTTGTAGAAAATGCACGCGGAATAGTAATGATATTCAAGATGGATTGAATCCATTTCGGAAATCATGCTGTCGCAAGCTTGGAGGGCTTTATCCCACTGGCGTTTTTCAAAGAATGAGAGGGAAGTCCAGAATGATTTATCAAGATTGCTTTCCTTGAAAATTGAAAGATGGGTTAAAGTTTTTTCGCGTGGGAGCATATCCTTGACAGGGTTTTTGAAATGAAGGTTTTCGTCGTGAATTTCGATTGGAACATCGCGGTTTGGGTTGTTTTGATGATACAAAAACTGTGCTTTGGAGAGATCCTTCTTTTTTGCCTCGTGGTTGCCAAGAATATGGTGAAGGGTTGCACGGTTGTAATAAATGACATATCCGATGAAATGATAAACCGCGTGGTAGGAATATATTATTTGGCACGCATTTTTGAAAAAATCGTGTGCTTTGACATTCTGCCCTTGTTGGAAGAGTGATGCTCCGGCAAGGTTGTAAAGGCAGGCATCGCTTGGAACCATTTTAATTAAGGCGTTGGTTATTTCAAACGCTTGGGCGAAATTGCCTGAGTAATACATTTCCAAAATTGAGTTCAATTCGGGGAAATCGTAGCATTCAAGAAATGGTGTTTCGAGAATTTCAACGGAGGTATCCGTGAAGTTTATTGTTTCTATATCTGAATAAAATGCTTCAATGTTCATCATGATATATATTGTAAAAATTGTGAAAATGCTTTTGCTCGATGCGATGTTGAGTCTTTTTCGGTGCCATTCATTTGTGCAAATGTTTGGGTGGAGTTACTGGGAATGAAGATTGGGTCGTATCCAAAGCCTTCGTCTTCAATGTTTTCAAGGGAAATTGTGCCTTCAACAGTGCCATGGAAGTGTTTGATTTCGCCGTCAATTCGCGTGCAGATATCGCATATAAATGATGCTTTTTGGTTTTGAATCGGCAAATTTTTTCCTTCGAGCATTTTTTTTATTTCTAAAAATGCTTCCTTCTTGGAATTGAATTGTTTAAGAAAGCGTGCGGAGTATATTGATGGAAAGCCTTCAAGTGCGTGAATTTCGAAGCCGGAATCTTCTGCTATTAAAAATTTATTTTTTTCTAATTTTTGTGAAAATTGTTCGTAGTATAGAAATTTTATTTCCGAATTTTCGGGAAATGTCAGCCCGTTTTCTTCGGGTTCTTCGATTTGAGAAATATCAAACTTCACAACTGAAACTG
>CAMAVG010000079.1 GCA_945861605.1 Rickettsia typhi | reverse complement strand
ATATATTAATTCAAGCTTTTTAATATTCAACCACCATCACATCATAACCAACCTGCCGTGGCAAATGGTTTTTAAGCGACCACACAAATTCCTCGCATTCTTCGTTGTTTTTGTTGTTGATAATCACAACATCAAACTTCAAAACTTTCAGTGCCGAAATTGTGTGCGAAAGGGAGCCTAAATATGGAACCGTGACCAAAATATTGCAAGGGTTGTGGTGGGCAAGACTCTGCGAAATATCCGCCATTGCGTGGGTTTTCGAACAAGGCGAACAAACACCGCCTGCGGTTTCGATGAAAAGCTTACCGTCCGTTGGAAGTTTCGCGATGCTTTTTTCACAGAAATCAATGACTTTCCCAAAATCGATTTCAATATTTTCTTTTTTTGCGGCGATATCAGGCGAAAGTGGGTGCGAGAATAGATATTGCGAAATGGATTTCACTTGTTCAAGATTTGGATTTTCAACACCGCACGCTTTCAAAAGGAGGCAGTTATCCGATTTTTCAAAAGATTCATCATCAAAACCGGAAATGAGTGGCTTAATTGCAAAGTTTTCCTTGAATTTTAAATTTGTTTTTTTTATTAACTGGCGTGTAATGTGCGTTTTTCCAACATTAGTTGAAATTCCGTGCACAATATTAACAGATTTAAGAATATTATGGAAATCCTCGAAATTTTTTTCACTGCGATTAATAGTCATATCGGGGATATTCTAACATGTTCATTTTTGATATTCCTAACAATTGCAATTGCAAGCGTTTTTGTGAAAAACAAGCACGAATACGATGCCATAGTCTCCGACCTCTACCACGATAAACGCCGCATGACACCACCCGCAATTATCCGAAACAAACCGCAATATGCCTCACAAATTCAAGAACAGGAGGAAGATCTTGACGAAGTTGAAGAACTTGACGAATACGAACAATATATGCTTGATGAAGGCTATGAAGTTGAAACTCAGCGGGCTATCACACGCGAAATTGCTTCTTGGGAGGACATATCCGTCGAACAATCCCGCGGCAAAATGAAAGAACAAGTTTTGGTGAAACTGCAAGAAATGGAGCGAATAAACCGCATAATGCTTGAACAAAACAAACACAGGTTCGCGAAAAATGTCGGTCAGGAAATTTCAAAAATGATGCAAGAACGCGGCAGAATGGACGCCGTAATCAACATTCAAAAAAACAAAGCCCTTGGCGTGAATTCCTCGCAATCGAATAATAAATTTAAAAAATTGGCAGAAAAAGGAAAACTAAAACCAAACAAAAACACGGCTGAGGGTGCGAGGATTCTCAAAGAACAAGAAAAACGCAACAAAGCAAAGAAACACGCACAAAAAGAAGTCAAACACGAAAACCATACGGAACAAATTACTGATCTTGAATCCGCAGATAAGACAAAACAAACAGGAAGATAGCCCTCGCCAATTTTCCCATAATACAACCACTTCTTGACATTTAAAAGATTAGTCTTTTAGTAGGGCTATATCTTTTCTTTGCTTTGATGTCAAAAATTACCACAGGTGCAATCAGCGGTTCAAAAAAAACTTATATTGAAAACGAGGTTCCCCTTCGTGAAATCTCCCTCACAAACGGCGAAAGCTTCTTTGTGTACGATACCTCCGGCATTTACACGGACGAAAACTGGACTGTTGACATCAACAAAGGTGCGAAAGATATTCGCTCACAGTGGATTCTTGACCGCGGCGATGTCGAAATAATTCAAGGTCGTGAAGTAAAACCGGAGGATAACGGAATCACAGGTTCGTTCAAAAATGCAAGCCAAGAATTCGACCGCACAAACATTAAAACAGTCCGTGCAAAGGAAGGGAAAAATGTCAGCCAAATGCACTACGCACGCAATGGAATAATCACAAAAGAAATGGAATTCGTTGCAATTCGTGAAAACATGGGCAGAAGAAACCTTGCACAAAACAACGCTGAAATTAAAAAACGCTACGGAAGATTCCAAGGCGGAAATTCATTTGGTGCTTCAATCCCACTAGAAGTCACCCCTGAATTTGTTCGAAACGAAATTGCAATGGGCAGAGCAATCATTCCCGCAAACATTAACCACCCTGAAGCAGAACCGATGATTATCGGTCGCAACTTCTTCACAAAAATTAACGCAAACATTGGGAATTCTGCGATTTCCAGCGGAATTGAGGAGGAAATTGAAAAGATGGTCTGGGCTTGCAGATGGGGCGCCGATAACATTATGGATCTCTCCACCGGTAAAAACATTCATAACATTCGCGAATGGATTGTCCGCAATTCCCCCGTTCCAATTGGCACTGTTCCAATTTACCAAGCACTTGAAAAGGTTGGAGGGCTTGCCGAAGAATTAACTTGGGAGGTCTACCGCGATACCCTTATCGAACAATGTGAACAAGGCGTTGATTACTTCACAATTCACGCGGGCGTTCGTTTGCCGTTTATTCACCTAACGGAAAACCGTATTACGGGAATCGTTTCGCGTGGTGGTTCAATTATGGCGAAGTGGTGTCTTTCGCATCATAAGGAAAATTTTCTTTACACAAACTTTGAGGAAATCTGCCACATAATGAAACAATATGATGTCTCGTTTTCTTTGGGCGATGGTCTTCGTCCTGGTTCAATTGCAGATGCAAACGACGAAGCACAGTTTTCGGAATTGAAGACTCTTGGGGAACTTACACAAATTGCTTGGAAACACGATGTTCAAACCATGATTGAAGGGCCGGGACATGTTCCATTGCACTTGATAAAAGAAAACATGGATGAACAGCTTCAGCATTGTTATGAGGCTCCGTTTTATACCCTTGGTCCACTTGTAACCGACATCGCACCGGGATACGACCACATAACTTCGGCAATTGGGGCGGCAAATATTGGTTGGTATGGTACGGCGATGCTTTGCTATGTTACTCCAAAAGAACATTTAGGTCTTCCAAATAAACACGATGTTAAAACGGGAGTGATAACCTACAAAATTGCATCGCATGCTTCAGATTTAGCAAAAGGTCACCCACTTGCACAAATGCACGATGACGAACTCTCCAAAGCACGATTCGAATTCCGCTGGGAAGATCAATTTAATTTAGCCCTCGACCCTGATACCGCAAGAAGCTACCACGATGAAACCCTTCCAGCACAAGGGGCAAAATTGGCACACTTCTGTTCAATGTGTGGGCCGAAGTTTTGTTCGATGAAAATTTCGCAGGAAGTTAGGGATTATGCCTCAAAAAAACGCGAAGCAGAGGAGGGAATGGCGGAGAAATCCAAGGAATTTAAGGAAAAAGGCGGCGAAGTTTATTTGAAGAGTGAGTGATGGTTTTTGCGATTCTTATTGTCTTGATTCACAATTTTGCATTCGCAACGGAAACACGGACGACTGATAAATTCATAATTCAAGGGGTTTCTTTTGTGCATCATTCGGATCAATCCTCCAACTACAAAGAGGATTTTGCAAATCATCTTGCATTGATTGGTTATAGAATTGGTGCAAAAACCCATATTTTAGCCGGAACAATAATTAACAGTCACGACGAAAGATGCTTCGTTGGTGGCGTGAATCATGAATGGAAATCGTTTAATGATTATCTTTCATTTACAGGTGGATACGCCTATGTTGGACCAATTCTTGGTCAATTTTCAAGGTGCTACAATGCTTCGCACGGTGCAAATCCATTTATTGGCTGGTGTCCTTTCGTTTTTCACGGAATCAGCTTCGTGCCATTTAAAGAGATAAACTTTCGAATTAATTCAGGGTATATTTTGGGTGGAATGTATACGACATATTTGGAATACAGATTTTGATGGTGCCCGCGGGCGGACTCGAACCGCCACGCTCGCAATGAACCACGGATTTTAAGTCCGTTATGTCTACCATTCCATCACGCGGGCAATGCACCGCTGTTTTCTGAAAGAACGGCTTGCGAATTGTCAAGAAGAATCGTCAAGAATTTTTTAAAAAAGCTTGACAATTAAGTTTTCTGAATTCTTACTTCAAAAGATTTTAGCGGATATGGCGAAATTGGCAGACGCACCAGATTTAGGTTCTGGCGGGAGACCGTGGGGGTTCAAGTCCCTCTATCCGCACCAAAATGCAACGAAATTCACATTTATTCAAGAATATATCACTCAAAGACTATGGCAACGCTTGATA
>CAMAVG010000078.1 GCA_945861605.1 Rickettsia typhi | reverse complement strand
GAAGGAATTTCAAACAAATTACACGCAAGGAAAAATGTTGCAAATGTGAAACCAATTTGAATTGGCGAAAGCCCTGATTCCAGCGTGAAAGCCGAAAATATTCCAACAATTGGTGCGGACATGAGGAAGTATCGAAACAAAAACAAAACGGAAACAATGCGAAACATCCTTAAAAAAAATCATATATAACCACACACTTCGCACGATGCTTAAGAAATCAAGGAAAAAAATATTGATTTCTTAAATTTTGATTGCAAACAGGTGTTGTTACTAACAAGAAAAAATTGGAGAAACAACCGGCATGAATAAGAATAATCTTGCAAAACCTCTTGCAAAACCGCTTTCGTATCCAACAAATGAAACGCGTGAAAACAAGCCGTTTTTTCACGGACACCGCGCCCGCGAACGCCAAAGAATGATGCACACCCCGTTTGGACAATCCACAAAGCGAGACATCCTTGAAATCCTGCTCTATTATTGCAATCCAAGAACGGACACAAAACCAATGGCAACGGATATCCTCAATTACACAGGCGGCGAAATCAACAAGGTTCTTTTTTTCGATGAAAACGATATTAAAAACATTAAAGGTCTTGGCGAATCATTCCTCTGCCTAACTCGCGTTATTCGTGAAATGATGCTTAACGCATACCGTGAGGAACTCGAACAATTTAATGGAACGGTTTTCAACGATTGGAAAGTCGTTTATAAATACCTTCAAACCCACATGGCACACCTAAATGTTGAACATTTTCGAATGATGATTCTGAACAACAACAACCAATTAGTAAAAGACTGCCTTGTTTCACAAGGAACCGTCAACCACACAAGCGTTTATATTCGCGAAATTGTGAAATTAGTTCTCGACAACTTCGGCGTTTCGGTAATCCTCGCACACAATCACCCATCAGGCGATGTCACACCATCTCAGGATGATATCGACATAACAAACAGCATAATCAACGCATTGAATACCATCACAGTACGAGTACAAGACCACATAATCATCGGCAAGGATAAAACCTACTCATTCCTTGAACACAACTTAATTTAATTGCTATGGTGGTGAAATCCTTTGCAAAAATTAATATTTTCCTTGAAATTACCGGAAACGAAAACGGATTGCACAACCTTCATTCGTTATTTGCTAAAATTAATTTATTCGACGAAGTCTCCATCAAAGGAAGCAATTTTTTTGAAGTTTTGTATAATAATCACACAATTGAAAACGATATAATAACCAAAACCGTCACGATTCTACAAAAACACTTTCCGCGAATCAACGCAAAATTTCAATTCAATGTGAAAAAAAACATTCCAATTGGTGCAGGACTTGGCGGGGCTTCAAGCAATGCTGCGGAAATTCTGAAGTTTCTGATTTCCCAAAACAACATTGAAATTTCAATGGAAAATCTTCTTCGCATCGGGAAAGAAATTGGTGCTGATGTCCCGTTTTTTCTTTCACAAGGTTGGCAAGTTTTGAATGGTTCATCGATTGAATTAACACCATTTTTGTTTGATATTCCGCCGTTGTTTGCAGTTATCGCCTTTCCAAAATGCGAACTTCTTACAAAGGATGTCTTTGCAAAAATTTCACCGCCTCATTCCCCATACATCCCCATTTCCTCATTTCAAGATTCAACCTCCCGAAGAAATGACATGCAAAACGCGGCAAATGAAATTACAAACGGCTTGATTTTAAAAACTTTAGGAAAAATTTCGCACGCAAATGCAATATCAACGCGAATGTCAGGCTCCGGTTGTGCATGTTTTTCGCTTTTTGAAAATGAACAATTCGCACGGGAATGTTACAATTCCAACAAAGGCGATAATGATATTCAAGTGTTTTGCGCTGATGTTCTAATGGATTAGGCTCAGTATTTTCCCTTGAATTTTATTTTTCAACACTTATATTAAATCAAATTCTTTATTATTCATGAAATTTCGCTTTTCTAATATTCTTTTGCTTGCGGGTTTAACATATTTTGGCATTTCACTTTATGATTTCTACACCGGCGGAAAGATTTTAGGCAAATCCCCAAAAGAAAAATTTACAATATCCGATTTCAACAAACAACTGAAGGACGAAAATGTGAAATCCGTCACAGTAACACCAATGTTCGTCAAGGGTGAATTAAAAGACGGCACTCAATTCAAGGCCGAAGTCATTCCTTATTACACAACGAATATTTTGGAGAAACTCGAAGGAACGGATGTGAAGACTGATGTCATTGTTGACGACAGATCGTTCATAAGCAAATTCTTCGGTGCAATTGCAGGGTGGATTCCAATGCTCCTTTTGATCGGCGTGTGGATATACTTTTCAAGAAAATCATCAGGCGGTGCGGGTGGAAGTCCAACCAAGCTTTTCGGATTTGGGAAATCAAAAGCAAAAATGATTCTTCCAAAGGATATCAAAACACGATTCACAGATGTCGCAGGAATTGACGAAGCAAAGGAGGAGCTTATGGAAGTCGTCGATTTCCTTAAAGACGGAAGAAAATACACAAAACTTGGGGCAAAAATTCCAAAAGGGTGTTTACTGCACGGAAGCCCGGGTTCGGGGAAAACCCTTGTTGCAAGGGCGATCGCCGGCGAAGCCGCTGTTCCGTTTTTTCATATTTCAGGTTCAGACTTCGTCGAGATGTTCGTCGGCGTTGGTGCTTCTCGTGTTCGTGAAATGTTCGCTGAAGCAAAACAACACGCCCCTTGCATTGTTTTCATTGATGAAATTGACGCGGTTGGTCGTCAAAGAGGTTCAGGAGTTGGCGGTGGAAACGATGAACGCGAGCAGACCCTCAACCAACTGCTTGTTGAAATGGACGGTTTTGACGAAAGAACAAATATTGTAATTATTGCCGCTACCAACAGAATTGATGTTCTTGATAAAGCACTTCTTCGTCCCGGAAGGTTTGATCGTCAAATCTCAATTAGCAAGCCTGATATCAAAGGCAGGGAGGAAATTCTCAAAGTTCATTCGGCAAAAATTCGAATCGCACCCGATGTCAATGTCAAGGCATTGGCAAAATCCACACCGGGTTTTAGCGGAGCAGACCTTGCGAATCTTTGCAATGAAGCAGCACTTTTAGCAGCACGAGAAAACAAACTTCTTATCAACATGAAGGATTTCGAAGGTGCAAAAGACCGAATTTTAATGGGAATGGAACGCAAAACAATGGTTATGAAAGACGAGGAAAAGCGTCTAACAGCATACCACGAAGGCGGACATGCGATCGTTGCCATTAATTGCGAAGGCTCGGATCCCATCCATAAAGCAACAATTGTTCCACGCGGACGCGCACTCGGTGTTGTTATGCGTTTTCCTGAAGAAGATTCTTTTTCGATGACTCGCCAAAAAATGCTTGCGGATTTAGCCGTCGCAATGGGCGGGCGTGCCGCTGAAGAGCTTATTTTCGGGCATAATATGGTGACATCGGGTGCAATGTCGGATATCCGTCAAGCAACGGCGTTGGCATCGGCAATGGTGAAAGAATGGGGAATGAGCGATGAGGTTGGACCTGTTTATTACGGTTCGGAAAATCCTTACAGGAAGGACAATTTGGAATCGGAAGAGGCAACACGATTAGTTGATATTGAAATCAAGAAATTGGTTGAATATGGGCTTTCGGAGGCTAAACGAATTCTGATAGAAAAACGCGACGATTTGGAGGTTCTGGCACAAGGGCTTTTGAAATACGAAACGCTATCGGGGCAGGAAATTAAGGATCTCATCGCCGGAAAAACGATTGAAAAATATGATGTTGAAACCGGCGAAAATGTTCAAGAAACAAATCAGACTCTTCGTGGGGGAATTGGCGGAATTTTGAATTCGGGCTTTGGGGAATGAATACTTCACCGGATTCACCAATTGGCAAAAAAGACGAAACAAAGAAAGATAGTACCGATTTCAAGAATAAGCTTGCGAAGTTTATCAATCCTTTTTATGTCTCTTTCGTAATTTTTTGGGTTGTTTGTAATTACGATTTCCTCCTGATTTTAATTGGGAAAAAAGCAATTTTGCACGAACTTTATGCTCATTTTGGCTATGGGTGTGGTGTTTTAAATATTACCGATGACGGCAAAATTTATACAAATTATCAACTCAACTTGTTTGTGTGCGTGGAAAAAAGTCGATTGGCATACGCTGGCTATTTCGCTATTTGGAAAGTGATAATTCC
>CAMAVG010000077.1 GCA_945861605.1 Rickettsia typhi | reverse complement strand
CCTAAATTTTGGTATGAAAAATCCGTAACTTCGGCGATTATTTCAAATATCCTCCTTCCGTTGAGTGGAATTTTCATGCTTGGCACATACATTCGAAAGGTGATATCCACAGAAAGGAAAATTGCGGGAAAATTCGTTATTTGCGTTGGCAATGTCACGCTTGGCGGCAATGGGAAAACGCCAATTACTCTTGCACTTTTTGAAGAACTTTCGCAGATTTTCCCAAGTGATATCTGCGTTATCAGCAAGGGTTATGGCAGGAAGACTAAGGGCTTTTTAATAGCAAATTCACAAATGAATCCGCTTCAAATTGGCGATGAACCCGCCCTGCTTTCGCAAACTGCACCGGTTTATCTTTTCACAAAAATTGATGATATTTTGCAAAATATTCATAAAATTAAAGAAAAAATCATTCTTGTTGATGACGGACTTCAAAACCCGAATTTTTACAAAGATTACAGTTTATTGATTATTGGCGAGCAAGCCTTTGGAAACGGGAAAATTTTTCCCGCGGGCGCACTTCGGGAGGCATCAAAATCAGCGATCGTGAAATCAAATGCAATAATTTTCACGGGAAATAACAGTGATTTGAGCATCAAAAAACCATCGTATCATGCAAAATCGCATTTTAATTGTGAAATTCCACCGCAGGAAATCACTGCATTTAGCGGGCTTGGAAATAACGAAAAGTTCAAAAATTCATTGATATCACAAGGCTTTGTTGTGAAAAACTTTTTTGAATTCAACGACCATCACCCCTATACTTCAAACGAAATTGAAGATGTTATCGCAAAAAGTGAAAACTTGCCAATTATTACAACCGAAAAAGACTGGGTGAAGCTTGAATATGCACATAAAAAAGCGATTCACACACTGAAAATACAATATACGCTGAGCAAAACCCTCGTAAATAACATTGTTGATGAAATAAATTTAAAAAAATATTAAAAAAAGCTTTACAAAGGCATTTTTTTATGATACATACTATTCAAGCTTAAGTTTATGAATTCGAATTCAATTTTTTTTAAAACAGAGATATGTCTGGAATGTTTAAAATTGGTGGCTATGTAATAGCACCATCGCACGGTCTTGGTAAATTGGTAAATAAAGTCACCCAAACAATTGGAGAAAAAGAACTGGAATTCCTCGAAATTCATTTCGAAGAAGACAAAATGAAAATGATGGTACCATTTCACAAGGCGAAATCCGGTGGAATTAGAACTCTCATTGGAAAAGACGAAGTTGAAAAACTTTATGTCACTCTTAAGGAGGATTCCCGCGGCATGCGTGTTATTTGGAGTAAACGCTCCCGCGAATACAACAAAAAAATCCTCACTGGGGATATCTTCGCCATCGCAGAAGTCGTGCGTGACCTATACCGTAACACAAATAACCCAAACAGGTCTTACAGTGAACGCGTAATTTTCGAAAAAGCACTCCAAAGAATGGTTGCCGAACTTTCAATTGTGACAAATTCCACAATTGAGGACATGGAAACGAAGATTCTTGATATGCTTGGAAAATACCACGAAACTTACCAAGATACATTCGACGGCGAGGAAATATTCGAAGCTGAAGAAGAATTTGAAGCACTCCCACAAGGAATTTAGTGCGTCATTTTGCGGATCTCAGTTGAAGAAATTGCCTTGGTTTTGCGAAAAATCATCGCAATTTTTTCCCTTCGAACATGCGATTTTGCAACGATTTTGAGAATGTTATGCCCTCCTCTGTTCACAAAAACCACATTAACATTCGCAAAAATCCACTCAAAACCCTTCCATTTGTGGAAATGAAGCAGGTTGTCTGTGCCTAGAATAAAAAAAATTTGGTCATTTGGGTAAATATTTTTCAGCAATTGCACCGTGAAAAATGATTCCGCGACGCGAAATTTTTCCTCAATTTTGGAGATTTTCATCCACTGCTTTGTTGCAATTTTTTTGAGCATTTTCGCACGAATATCAACCGAAGGCAGGTTTTTTCCGCTTTTGAACGGATTTCGTGGCGTGACCAAAAAGTGCAGAACATCAAGGTTCAACGCTTTTTTCGCAAATGCCGCCGCTTGAATATGCCCTTCGTGTGGCGGGTTGAAAGAACCACCTAAAATACCGATTCGCATATTTCAAATTTAAAATGGCGTATTTTTCGAACTGCGTCCTGAGTTTTCAATTTTTGCGAGGTTGTCGAATCGAGTCGTCTGCTGGTCAAATCTTAAAAATGCCGTTCCAATTGGTCCATTTCTGTGTTTTGCAATAATTACCTCCGCAGTGTTTTCAATGACTTGATATTTATCGCCATTTTGTGCCATCCACTGGTTGTATTGCTCGATATTCTCCTTCGATGGCATTGAGCGTTCCATGTAATAAGCCTCGCGATACAAAAACATCACGATATCCGCGTCCTGTTCGATCGATCCGGAGTCTCTTAAATCCTGCAATTGCGGGCGTTTATCATCACGAGACTCCACATTTCGCGAAAGCTGTGAAAGTGCAATCAACGGAATTTTGAATTCCCGTGCAATCGCCTTCAAATTTTGCGTGATATCCGAAATTTCCTGCACGCGGTTGTCTTTCGCCTTGCTTGAAGACCTCATCAACTGCAGATAATCCACCACCGCAAAGGCAATATTATGCTTGCGTTTCATTCGGCGAATTTTTGTGCGAAGCTCCGGAATTGAAATTGCGGGGGTGTCATCGATCACAATTGGAGTTGACCCAAAATCGCTCATCGCACCCATAATCACGCTAAATTCCCCAGCTGTGACCATTCCAGAGGCAATGTTATTGCTTGGAACCCCTGTTTCGACGGCAATCATACGGTTGACCAACTGTTCGGCGGACATCTCCAGCGAAAAAACCGCGACCGCCTTGTTATCTTTTCGCACAGATTTCGCCGCATTCAACGCCATTCCAATCGCAAGAGCAGTCTTCCCCATCGACGGACGACCGGCGAGAATTATCAAATCGCCGTCACTCCAACCAGAAATTTTGGCGTTGATGTCGTGATAACCGGTATCAATCGCAAGCTTTGTACCATACTTTTTGATATGTTCAATTTTATTTAAAATGCCGGAAAATACATTTGAAATTGTGACAAAATCCTGCACTTGCTTATCTTCCATGATGTGGTAGAGGCGTTCTTCGAGATTCTGCACGGCATCTTGCGGATTTTCATTTTGCGAAACCTCTGGCACGAACTCCTGAACTGCCTTGATTGCCTCGCGTTTTTGGTATAAATTGCGAATTAATTCCGCCTTTTGGATAACATTGTAGATTGCGATCGAGTTGATGTACTTCGAAACCGCTTCAGTCAGAACTTCCTCAATTGGTTTATCGGTGACGAGGGTTGGTCGCGACATACGAATATGTTGTGCGATCGAGTGAGGATCAGCAGTTCGCGAGCGAGACACAAGCACGCTACAAGCGGAGTAAATTTCCTGAAAAATCTGGTTTGAAAATGATTTTTCTGTGAGAATTGCCGAGACATTATCGAAGTTTTCATTATTCAAAACAATGTACGCAACGACCAACTCTTCTGCGTGGTAATCCGTAAGATTTTCGTGCATTATTTTAATTTTTCTTTAATTTCGCGAATATTTGGCAGATGTTTTGCGATTATTAAAACCGCAGTCAGGAAAAGGAATGTGGAATCGGGAAATGTGCGAGTGATAATGGCGATTTGCAACGCGGATATAATGACCGTGACGCATGTCACGACTGAAGCCAAGCCAACTTTTCTGAAAATTGCCATAACACCGAGCCAGAAAATCATGAAACTGATTGCGAGTGGCGGGTACAGCATAAGAAAACATGCGAATGATATTGCGACTGATTTTCCACCTTTGAACTTGATGTATACGGAGTATGAATGCCCTAAAATTGCGGCGGAGCATATCAAAAGTTGCAAATTATGCGAAACTTGAGCAAATTGCACAGCGGGAATGAGGACTGCAATTCCTTTGAGGAAATCGAGTAAAAATGTTGATATACCGGCGATTTTTCCACAGTTTCTTGTAACATTTGTAGCACCGATGTTCCCAGAGCCAACCGTTCTTATGTCAATTGCGTAAAACAATTTGGATATTATTAGACCAAATGGTATTGAGGCGATTAAATACGAGGCGATTGGCAAAAGAATGTAGAGAATCATTTTTTAACTGAAACAAATTTTTCTTTAATACGAGATTGTTTAGCAG
>CAMAVG010000076.1 GCA_945861605.1 Rickettsia typhi | reverse complement strand
ATGCGATGGTTAGAACTCCGGCGAGAATCCTGCTTGTTATCGCGGAGGATATGAGAGAGTGGATCATCGGGAAGATTTTGTAGAAAATCAAAACACTGCACAGGGCGGGAAGTAAAAACGATTTACGAATTCCAAGAGCCTCCTTATACCCCTGATATCCAAGTGCTGCAACACTTAAAACGCCGATAGCATCGATGAGGATTATCATTTTAATACAATATTAACAACCTTGCCTTTAATAAAAATTACATTTGCGACTTGCTCAGAAATGAAAAGTTCCGCGATTTTGGAATCATCCTTTGCAAGTGCAATTGCTTGTTCTTGCGTTGGTTCGTTTGAAATTTCAAGGACTTTCCTCATTTTTCCATTAATTTGAATCGTCAGTTTGAAAGACTGCTTTTCTTGAACAATTTGCACTTTTGGAAATGGCACTGTTGCGATGTCCTTTGCGAAGATTTCCTCGTAAAGTTTCGTTGCAATATGCGGACAAACCGGCAAAAGCATTTGAAGGAAAATTCCAAAATCCGTTTTCGAGCCTTGCACAAGCGGGAACGCAGTGTAAAGATTCGCAATGATTTTATTCAAAAACAAATTTTCCATATTGGTGATATATTCCGCAAGAATTTTATTCAAGGAAGCATTATTTTCGGTTTTGTCGTGATTTTTCATTTCCATTCCTGCGCGCCAAATTTTCTGCAAAAACTTATTCACGGAGGCGACGCCCGCGTCATTCCAATCAAAATCTTTGTCGATTGGGCTATCTGAGATAATAAAAAACCGAGCAGTATCCGCCCCATATTTTTCGATAATTTCAACAGGCGAAACAATGTTTTTCTTGGATTTACTCATTTTAATCGATTTTCCAACTTCAACTCCTTCAAGTTGCGAGGCCTCCTGCGGGGAAAGCCATTTGCCATCTTTTCGATATGTTTTATGGCAAACCATTCCTTGAGTCACCAATTGGCGAAAGGGTTCTGTATTGTTTATTTTTAACTGACATAAATCATACTCATAGTAAAATTCCGCACCATATTCTTGTGATGATGTCTTATTTATACACTTAAACCCGATTTTTTCCAGAGTTTTTTGTGAAGGTTTGTTGTAAAGATTTGTGTACGCAATAACCTTGTTATGTCCCTTATTTTTTGCCCAGTTTAACAGTGAATTGCCAAGCTCTGTTGCGTAGCCTTTGTTGTGATATTCCTCAAACAACACCCCAGCAATTTCAAGTTGTTTTTCGGTGCGTTTGTCATCAATAAAAAAGCCTCCACGCCCAATAAATTTGCCAGTTGCCTTTTCAATTACCGCCCAACAGGAAAACCCTAATTCTTTCTGCCATTTTTGGTAGTCATTAAGTGCATTCATTGTAATTTTCTCAATGTCTGATGGAATTTTCCCTTGAAAAAATAACTCATTTTTATAACTTTCCTTCATTAGTTTTAACAGACTTTCATAATCACCTTCTGCAAATGGGCGAAGATATAACTTTTCAGTCTCCAAAACATTCCCATTGTTAGCATTACCATAAACCCCATACCCACATTTCCGAAGTGCCATAACAAAAAACCGAGAATACAACAAGTGCAAAATTGCGTGTTCAACACCGCCGATGTATAAATCGACAGGCATTGTATTTTCAAATGGAACTTCACTTTTTGGGGAACAGAACCTCAAAAAATACCAAGATGATTCAAAGAAGGTATCAAAAGTATCAGTTTCACGCGTCGCCTCCCCTCCACATTTTGGACATTTACAATACTTCCAAGTTGGATGCTCCGCAAGTGGGTTTTTACCTTGTTCAAGGGTAATATCTTCCGGTAATTGAACGGGTAAATCTGCTTTTGGAACAGGAACAACGCCACATTTTTCGCAGTATATAATTGGAATTGGGCAGCCCCAGTATCGTTGCCTTGAAATTCCCCAATCACGCAGGCGATATGTCGTTTTTCGTTTGCCAAAGTTGTTTTCTTCCATGTAATCCAAAATTTTGGCAAAGCCCTCTTGAACAGAAAGCCCATTTAGGAAATCAGAGCTGACCAAAGTGCCGGTTTTTGTTGTGTGGGGCTTTTGAATTTTAGGGTTGAACTTGTAAATATTCCAATCCATTATGAAATCTACCGTTCCATCGGTTTTGTAGTCCGTGATATCGTGTTTTCCAAGAAATTCAAAACCGCAGTTTTGAAGAACCTTGTTGGAGCCTGTGTTTTGAGGTCTTGCCGTTGCAAGAAGTTTTTCAACATTTGTGTTGTTTGTGATATATTCCAAAACCGCTTTTGCACATTCAGTAGCATAACCCTTGCGTTGGTGTTTTTGTAATATTGCGTAGCCAAAATCAAAATCTCCATTTTTATAATACGAATTCAGCCCATTTGTGTGCTTGAAATCGACTTCTCCCACAAATTCGCCTGTTGTTTTTTCAAACGCCATAAACATCATTCCGCCTCGTTTGTGGTAATTAAGGTAGTTTTCAAAATATTTCCTCGTTGTTGCCTCAATGGATTGACAGGCTAAATCCCCAGCTGTTGGCGTGTTTGGATTGCCATCATTTTCCTTATTCAATTCAAGCAAAAATGCGAAATCATCAACGCAAATTGGGCGAAGTTTCAACTGCTCCGTTTCAATTTCTTTGCTTTCTTTTTCAATAACAATTTTAATTGGAAGGTTGTATTTTACCGCAAATTCGAAATCTCGCTCGTCGTGTGCCGGACACCCAAAAACCGCACCAGTTCCGTATTCCATCAAAACAAAATTTGCAATGTAAACTGGTATTTCAACACCATTAACAGGATTCCTTACATAAATTCCCGTTGCAATACCCTTTTTTTCTTGAGTGTCTAAATCTTTTTGAGTCAAGACATTGCATTCACGCACAAAATTGGAGATTTCTTCACTTTGTAAGGTTTGCACAAGCGGGTGCCTTGCAGAAACAGCAACAAATGATGCACCAAACAATGTTTCAGGGCGTGTTGTAAAAACGGTGATTTTATTTGAATTTTCAAATTCCCAAAAAATTTCTTCGCCGCGTTCATTGGTAACAGCACCATTTTGCTTCAAACCTGCTTTTGCAAGAACTTGTTG
The DNA here is from genome assembly GCA_945861605.1 of Rickettsia typhi. Lineage (GTDB taxonomy): Bacteria > Pseudomonadota > Alphaproteobacteria > Rickettsiales > Deianiraeaceae > CAJQOT01. The sequence continues at coordinate 1,170 of CAMAVG010000076.1, read as the reverse complement.
CGATGCAATGTTATGCTTTGAAGTTATTGCACAAAGTTTGGAAAACCCTAGGTTTTTTAGTGCAAATTCAACAATTTTTGGAATAACCGTTGAGGCAATTTTTTGGTTATGGAACTCTTTTTTGAACATATATCCAATTTCTGGCGTGCCATTGTGCAAGCTTGCACCGTGAACCGTTGTAATTCCACACCTGCCAACAAATTCCTCGCCTTTGAAAATAAGCCAAAAATTTAGCCATTTTGCCATATTGGTGTGTGTGTAATCGCCCAAGTTTGCGTCAAGTTCATCAAGGAGATGCTTGTCTTGATCGTTATATTGGCGAATTTTAAAGCCTTCGCATTCAAGTTTCCCATCGCCGATAACCTCAAAATCAACCTCCGCACCAACGGATTTCCCAATCCAGTTTTCTTGCATAGTCTTAACCTTTTCCGGCCAGTTTGGAAGATTTTCCAGCCCGTCTAATAAATTTTGTGAGAAATCCGAGACTTTCAAAAACCATTGGTTGAGTTCCTTTTGTTCAATCAAAGCACCGGAACGCCAGCCTCTTCCATCAATCACTTGTTCATTTGCAAGGACGGTGTTATCAACGGGATCCCAATTTACAAACGATTTTCTACGATAAGCAATTCCATTTGTGAGGAAATCCAAGAACATTGATTGACTGTGCGTGTAGTAATTCGGCAAGCAGGTTGTAATTTCTGCATCCCAGTTGAAATCAAAACCAAGTGCCTTGAATTGAGATTTCATGTTTGCAATGTTGGAAAGAGTCCAATTTTTAGGATGAAGACCAAATTCCATAGCAGCATTTTCCGCAGGCAGACCGAAGGAATCCCAGCCAATTGGGTGAAGAACATTCACGCCGTTTTGTTTGTTGAAACGGGTAATGACATCGCCAATTGTATAGTTCCTAACATGTCCCATGTGAAGATTTCCGGATGGATACGGGAACATTTCCAGAATATATTTTTGAAATTTCCCTTCAATAACAGGTGTGTTTTCCCATTTTTCCTGTGCGAACTTTTCAACTTCAAAATGGTTATAATTTGGATTATTTTGCATATTATATTCCGGCAATTTATTATTCCAACAAATGAAAACAATAAAAATTATTTTTCAATGAAATTATGAAGTAAGTTCTGCGGGTTGACCATCAAGAATAATATTTACATC
>CAMAVG010000075.1 GCA_945861605.1 Rickettsia typhi | reverse complement strand
GTGTGATTGTTGCCATAATATTCTAACATAATAATTAAAAGCATTATTTCCAAGTTGGGAAATGTCAAGAAAGATTTTTTTCTTGAAAAAGCTCTTGCAATTCAGAAAACATTATGCTTTAATAACAAATAATTAATTTAAATTTTATGTTTGATAATATTGTAAACTATGGTAAAGATGATCAGCATTGGCACTTTAGCATAAAATGTAAGGATGGCAATGACGTGTATTTGTATGGTGATATTGGAGATCCCACAAGAGTAACTTCATTTGAGATTTGGGACAAAAAGGGAAATAATACATACACATTTAATGCAGACGACAATGGGAGAATATTATATAAAGGAGTGACGCTTGAAGTTATTGTAAGTGAGTATGTCAACGAAGATTCATTGGATCACCATAGTATGCAAATCAAGGCTTTTAAGAAAAATGGTGATCAATACTATTTAGATAACACGTATCTTGGGAAATTCACAGCAGAGGACTTGGATATACAAACTAAGATTGAGCAAGAAAGAGAGGAGCTGAGACAGGAGAAGATACGGATCCAGATTAGAAAAGATGCAGCCTTGGCGCAAAAATTACAGGACGCCTTTGATAAAGAGGAGCCAGAAGCCATATGGCAGGGAAGATCTTCACAATTAATAGGAGGCGTTCCAGGCGATGTGCAAAAACTTCACAATATCCCGCAGAACGTACTTAATCAACCTAAACAACCTCAGCATCATCTTCTACTGCTTAATCAACCTCATAACCAGTTTCAGTTACTGCGTTATGACTCACTTAATCAGTCTAGTTCGCAAAATAATCCAACCAATCTGCAATGCGGTACACCGAAAGCAAAAGATGAACCTGTACAAAAACAGTCTTTTTTAGACAATCTCAAAAGTTTACTTTGTGGTTGTTTTGGCAGTAAGAAACAATCAAATAAAGTGCAACACAGATAGATAATTTCTCTTGACATTCAACAAAATGGGCCTATTTTTAAAGAAAAGTATGTCAATTTTGAGTGATATCGAAATTATCGATCGCTGTAAAAATCAGCAAATGATTTCCCCGTTTTCAGAAAACCAAGTTCGCGAAAAAAATGGCGAGAAAATAATCTCATACGGCACTTCATCGTATGGATACGACGCAATGGTTGCCAACGATTTCAAAATTTTCACGAATATAAATTCCTCAATTATTGACCCAAAAGCCTTTTCAAGTCAATCATTTGTGGATATCACAACCGATGTTTGCATCATTCCGCCAAATTCATTTGCCTTGGCAAGAACGGTTGAATATTTTAAGATTCCGAAGGATGTTTTGGTCGTTTGTGTTGGGAAATCAACATACGCACGGTGCGGAATTATTGTGAATGTTACGCCGCTTGAACCCGAATGGGAAGGGCATGTTACGCTTGAATTTTCAAATACGACACCACTTCCTGCCAAAATTTATGCAAACGAAGGTGCGTGTCAATTTCTGTTTTTCAAGGCAAGTGAAATTTGCAAAACTTCATACAAAGACCGCAACGGAAAATATCAAAACCAAACAGGCGTTACAATTCCACGAGTATGACCCCCAAGCAATATATTCAGCAAAATAGGGCGATAATCGTTGCCGATGATTTTGCGATGTCACATGGTACGGATTCCGCTATCACCGAGCTACTTTTTGCGAAAAAACTTCATTTCACAAGTGCATTGGTTACAAGTGAGCGTTTTGATGCAATCGATGCAAAAACTCTGCCACAAGGCGTTGCTGGGCTACATTTTGATTTAACCTTCGGAAAGGCGATTTCCATTGTTGGAAGGTCGATTATCACCGATGAAAACGGGAATTTTAATAAATCTTTTGCCCAGATTATGCTTTTGTGTGTCATAAAAAAAAAGCAAATGCAGGAATTGATTTCACGCGAAGTTAAAGCTCAACTGCAAAAGTTGCACTCAAAGTTTGGGGAAATAACCCACATTGACGGGCACCAGCATATTCACATGAACCCTTTAATTTTCAGGGAAATTCAGCGTTTTGCGATTGAATTCCGCGTTCCAAGAATCCGCTTTATAAATGAGGCAATTTTCCAAAAAAAAGCGTTTTCGCCTGCTAATTCCGTGAATTTAGTCAAGCTGATTTTACTCAGATTCCTAGGTTTTTTCTGCAATTATAAAAGCGAAATATATTTCGTTTCAATTCTCCATACTTGTAAAATTTCGAAAGAAATTCTTGCAGAATACCAAGTGCCAAAAGGGTTTGATGGCATTGAGGTCATGCTCCATCCAAGTAATTCACACATGGATTTCAACACAAAAAACAAAGAAAAACCGCATTTACTTTCGCCATTTCGCGAAATTGAAAAGAATTCCCTTGAAAATTAATTTTCTTCATTCAAGAGGATATCAAAGTTTTTGTCATTTCTGTGCCACAATTTAATTTTGCGAACTATTCGAGTCAAATTTTCTGGCTTTTGCTTTGTTTTGGAATATTTTTCTCATATGTAAAATTTTTTTTCCTGCCAAAACTTGATGGAATCCTCTCGCAAAGGAACTCTGATATCAAGAAAACCCAAGAAGAAATTGAAAAAAACAACCGCGATGCCAAGGCAAATTTTGCACAATCGCAAATCAATGTTGCTGAATCAAACGCACTGGCTTCGAAGGTTATTGAGGACGCAAACTCCAAAGCAAAATTTGAGGAAGAGTCCGCTCTCAAGGAAATCGAGGCAGCTCAACGCCAAGTAATTGATGAAATTCTCAAGCAACAAGGCGAACTTACGGGCGAATCACTTAACGCTGCCGTCGTTGAAACTGCGGAGATTATCCTCAAAAAAATTGGCTTTGATGTTAAGAAATCCGAACTTGAGGATCTTGCAAAAAAATAATCGCAAATGTTATTTTTGAAAGAATTTCCTGAAATTCAAGAACGCATAATATTTGAAATAATCATTCACACGCTTGAAATTCGCAATATTTCCCAATTTTTTTCTCAAAACTCCGCACTAACTCAAACCCAAGAAGAGCAAATTCGGCATCATCTTTTGGAAATCCGCAACGGAAAACCTTACGAATACATTACGCAAAAGTGCAATTTTATGGGAAGCGATTTTTTTGTGAACGAGTCAGTTCTCATTCCGCGAATTGATACCGAACCCCTTGTTGAGTTTGTTTTTGACTTGAAAAAACGCGAAGAAGTCTTGAAAATTCTCGATATCTGCACGGGCTCGGGGTGCATTGGCGTGAGTTTAGCCAAGTTTTTTGTAAATTCAAGCGTCATTGCCGTGGATATTTCCCAGCATGCACTTGATATTGCGAAAACGAACGCGAAAAATAATGGCGTCGATGGGCGATTTTCCACAATTCAAATGGATATTTTACACGAATTTCCGGCGGGTCATTTTGATATAATAATCGCAAATCCGCCTTACATCAAGACCAATGACATCGAGACTCTATCATCATCGGTGCGAGATTTCGAACCGCACCTAGCACTCGACGGTGGTTTTGACGGTTTGATTTTTTACAAAAGTTTGGTAAAAAGTGCTTCGATTCTGAAAAATTGCGAGGTAATCTTCGAAATAGGGTATGATCAAGCCCACGATGTGCAAATCCTCTTGAAAAATGAAGGAGTTTTCATGTCGCGAGTCATAAAAGACCTTGCTGGAAATGATCGCGGCGTTTATTTTCAAGTGTAAATTTTTTAATAAAAGCCGACATCTTCCGTTTTGTGGAAACGACTTGGATCGAATCGTTTGTTTCCGGCGTTTCGTGCTTCGATTTCCATCTGTGCTTCGATTGCGCGTTGTCTTTCGACTTTCTGCCTCTCGATTTCAATTTCCGCCTGTGTGGGTATTACTCTTTGCGGGTATTTCTGGCGTTGAAATTGCGGAGGTTGCACCTGTTGTGGAACTTGTGGCGTAGCACTTTGTTCTATTTCGATGTATCTTCTGGTTTGGGGATCGTAATATTGTTCTGCGTGTGATATCTTGAAAACAAGCGAGAAAAAGATAATAAATGCCAAGAAAAACCTATTGGGCTCTGGGTCCATAATTAGTTGCGTAATAATAAATTCAAATTTTTCTATTTTAAATAGAATTAATTGTCAAGATTATTTTGCAAAATAGTGAATAATCTTGTTTTGTTGTGATATTTTAAACATTTTGCTTGACATACGCATTTTGATTGTTTAAGGATGGGTTAGGTTTAGACAGGTGTCCGAGTGGTTGAAGGAGCACGCCTGGAACGCGTGTATAGGGCAACTTATCGTGGGTTCGAATCCCATCCTGTCTG
>CAMAVG010000074.1 GCA_945861605.1 Rickettsia typhi | reverse complement strand
GGTTCGCAGGGAATGCAAGGTGCCGGTTGTTATGCAGATGAAACTTTTGCCAACGGAAGCAACTGTGTATGTTTTTGCTCTGGCATCTGGTGAAATTAACAGCTTTGTTTCGGGAATTGCGAATATTTTTTGCATTTCCTCAAAAGGTTGTTGGCAAAGTTTCCCGTATGTCATACTGTTTTGGTATTCCTGTAATTTTTTTGTTTTGAAGAAAACAGCAAAACCAAGAAGTGCGTCGAGGATTATATAAAGACACAACGCAAAACTTATGCAAAACAAAAAAGCCTTTATGCCAAAAATCAATGAATCGATTTGTGCAATTTGAATGCCGTCGTAAAGAAAAAGAATGATTATCAAAACCACAGGAAGAATTCCCGCAATGATATTGAGAATCATTACGAGGAATGATAGAATAATTTGCATATATTTGGGAAGATTTGTGTTTTTATTGTTCGGGGGTTTCCTCAATTTTCTTTTTTGGGCGTCCTCTTTTGCCTGTGCCTGTGCTGGCTTTTTTTGCGGGGCGAATCGGATTTGATAGTGCTTCTTGTGGTGGAATTTGGATTTTCACGGGCTTGAAAATTCGTAAGTATATGGAATTTGCAAATTCGGAGAACTTCCCACTAAGGGCAATGTAACCAATCAGTGCCATTCCAATGGAAAATGCAACGCTTATTGTGAAATATAGTGGTTTGTTTTGTGTTGATGTCTCCTTTATGAAGTGGAGAATTCCTGCTTGTTTGATATAAATTGGAATGTTGCCAATTGATTGGATTTCGCCATCGGAGATTGTGTAGACTGAAATGATGTAATCCCCTTGTGGAATATTTTGTGGAATGATGAATTGTGCGTATATTAAATTTTCAGTTGTTGTGATTGTCTTACTGTAATTTTCGATGAAAAGACCGTCGAGTGTTTTCTTTTTGAAAAGTGCTTCCTTGTATTCGAAAGATTCAAGGATATCATTGACGGAATTGCTTGATGTATTGATATTTTCAAGACCGATTTCGAAAGATTTTAGTAAATACGGAATGCTGATTGTATCAAGTGAGGATTCGGAGAAAATGCTGTAGTATCGATAGATATTTTCGAATTTACGCTTTCTTCCGTTGAGCCATAGTCCAAAAGTTTTTTCTTTTTTTTGAACGAAGTATGTGGCTTTTTGACCTTTGAGGATAATGATCGTTTTGCCTGCGTCTTCTTTGATGCCGTAAAGATTGATGACATCGCCTTTGAAGGAAGTTGTGATGGTTATGTCGTTTTTGTCAACATAGAGTGTATTTGCAAAAGCGGAGCTTCCAACAGATGCGATGAAACTTGTGATTATTAAAAATAATAACATATATTGTTGAATTAACATATCGAATAGTAGCATAAAAAATGTGCATTTGCAAGAATATTCTTTGAATGTGATGAGTTGTGTGAAACAATTTTTCTTGACATTTCAAATCAGTTGAGAATTTTTTTCTTTTAATTGATAAATTTAATATGCCGATTGATATAATAATTGCTGCGGTTGTTGCTATGTTTTTATTGTGGAAGCTTCGCAAGGTTATTAATAGTGGTGAACAAACTTTTCTTAAAAAGCCGACGCAAAGCGGCTCGCTTCAGGTAATTCCTGATGACAAAATCAAGGTTGCAAATGTTGGAAAAACCGAGGAAAAAAAAGCAAAACAACAGGAACTTGTTGCCGTTTCAAATTCGGAAAAATCCCTTTTGAACGCTGGTTTGCACTCTGCGTATGATTCCATCTTTGCTGTGAATCCTGCGATGAAAATCTCCCTGATTCAACAGGATGTTTCCCAGATATACGAAGATATCATGCGTGTTATCGAGGATCCAACATTCTTCATAACCCTTTTCATGATCGAAAACCAACTTTTGGAAAAAATCAAAGCCCAAAGTTTGTCAATGTCGCATAAAGTCTTTCTTCAAAAGGTGGATGAAGTCGAAATTATCGAACTTGCACACGCTGGAAAAATGATGAATGTCGTTGCAAATGTTACATCAAAGCAACTTGTTTATAAAGAAGACGAGGCGGGAAATGTAATTGAGGGTTCGAAAATTACGCCAATATCCACAACTGAAACATTGTTTGTAACGCGTGCCGTGAATGGTTCGGGAATGTGGTTTCTTGTTGATGTTAAATAAATTAATTTATTGCTAAAAATATGTTTGATGTTATTGTTATTGGTGCTGGTCCTGGTGGATATGTCTGCGCGATTAGAGCTGCTCAACTTGGGTTAAAGGTTGCTTGCGTGGAATCTCGCTCAACACTTGGTGGTACTTGCTTAAATGTTGGTTGCATACCATCAAAAACATTGCTTGAATTTTCCGAAAAATACCACTCATCAAAACATCTAATTGAGGAAGGAATTTTCTCCGGCTCCGTTTCTCTTGATTTTCCAAAATTGATGGAAAAAAAAGCGACAATAATTGGGCAATTAACAGGTGGAATCGCCGGTCTTTTTAAGAAAAACAAGGTTACCCACATAAATGGACTTGCAACATTCAAAGACAAAAACACCATTTTCATCAAAAAACTTGATGGCACAACCGAAGAAGTTCAGGCAAAAAATTTCGTGATAGCAACTGGTTCGGAGGTCACCCCCCTGCCAAATGTCGAAATCGATGAAAAGGTGATCGTCTCTTCAACCGGTGCTTTGGAATTGAAATCCGTGCCAAAAAAAATGGTCGTGATTGGTGCCGGAGTCATAGGACTCGAGCTTGGTTCGGTTTATTCTCGCCTTGGTTCGCAGGTTGAAGTTATTGAATTCCTGCCGAAAATCACACCAACTATGGACGAAGAAATATCCAAAAACTTCAAGAAGATCCTTGAAAAACAAGGGCTAAAATTCACAATGGAGACAAAAGTCACTGGCGTTGAAAAAACCTCAAACGGCGTTTTAGTGCAGGTTGAATCCGTTACTGATGGCTCAAAATCCAAAATTGAAGCAGACGTCGTTCTTGTCGCGATTGGTCGCCGTGCGTTCACGAAGGGTCTTGGTCTTGAAAATGCTGGCGTTCTTGTGAATCAACGCGGAGTTATCGAAACAAATGCAAAACTTCAAACCGCAGTTTCCAACATTTATGCAATCGGAGATGTCACGCAAGGTGCGATGCTCGCCCACAAAGCTGAAGATGAAGGCGTTGCGGCGGCGGAAATCATCGCTGGAAAGCACGGACATGTAAATTACGATGTTATTCCTTCGGTTGTTTATACTCATCCAGAGGTTGCCTCCGTTGGAAAAACCGAAGAAGAACTCAAAACCGCGGGCGTTGGATATAAAGTTGGTAAATTCAGTATGATGGCAAATTCCCGTGCGAAAGCAGTTGATGACACAGAAGGATTTGTGAAAATCCTTTCTTGTAAAAAGACGGATCGCGTACTTGGTTGCCACATAATTTCCCGCGGAGCAGGCGACATCATTCACGAAGTTGTTGTTGCAATGGAATTTTCAGCATCTGCGGAAGACATCGCACGCACATGCCATGCGCACCCAACTTTAAATGAAGCAATTAAGGAAGCCGCCATGGCAGTGGATAAAATGCAGATTCATTCTTAAGAAATGGAAGATAGGGAGTTTGAATTAGAACAAAACAAGTTCACATTTGAAAAAGCAAAACATATTGATGATATGCGTTTTCCAACTGTTAGCGCGCTTTATCGTCAGTTGTTTGCTTTTAATATTGGTATATTAACGCTAATATTTTTTGTGATATATCAATCTCTTGAATATAGCATACCAAAATTTTTATATTTTTGTTTAATAATATCCATTTCACTTTCTACGTCTTCAATGCATATCGTTATGAAAAAAACTCCTATGATTGCTAGTGAGAATGTAGAATTACTATCCAGGGAACTATTAAACGGAGAAAATACAAAAGACGAATATCAACGCAACAGAAAGTTGTATATAAAAAATGGCATTTGGTCGTATTATTTTTGCTTAGTAAGCTGGATTATCGTTCTTATTGTGATATTTGTAGCAATATTTACAGTTGACTTTAAAAAAGAAAAGGAAGTATTTAATATAGGAACTATTTATTGCAATATGGCAGACACATTGAAGGACACATTTCAAGGTTTGGATACCAAATCTTTCGCTCAACAAACACAAAAACATCCTCAATTTGTTGAATACTCCGAGGCAGGACAAAGCTTTGCACAGACAGCACAAACAATAGCGGAAATGCAAGTAAAAAATATGGCATCGCCAAAACCACAAAAACCCCAACCTGAATCAACAATAAAACAACCCTCAAACACACAATAAATGAAAAAACTCGCATTTTTACAAAACCCAG
>CAMAVG010000073.1 GCA_945861605.1 Rickettsia typhi | reverse complement strand
AGGAGGAGCTAAACGATATGAAAGACAACCACGACCCAATCATAAATTTACAAAAATACATTGTAAACGAAAAAATTTCCACAATGGAGGAATTAGAAAAAATTCACGATTCCACAAACAAACAAGTGAATGAAGTAATAGACTTCGCCGAAAATTCACCTCAACCCGAGGAATTTGAACTATACACTGATGTTTATAAGTAAGCTCACACTAATCGCATTTTGGAATACCATCGCAATGAAGGGCAAATTCTTTGCGGAAGAGCTTTCGTTTAAGCAACAGTCTTTCGTCGTTGTTTTGCAAATTCTACGCATATTTTTCACACCAATCGCCCTTGTAACATTCATTTTATACTCACTCCACACAATTATTGAGGAAGTTTTGCATTACTTTCCAAGGTTTCGCGGTTGGTTTGATACACGAATCTCAATTCGCAAACTGAATATCGTTACAACCGGCGGCACAGGCGGACACCTATTCCCCGCAATAAATTTCGCCATTGAATGCAATCAGCAACACCGCATGATGCTCATTTCCGATGCAAACTCCATTCCCGTCATATTAAAAAGAAATGCAATCAAGAAACGCCTAATCAGCAACGCAATTCATTCGCAAAATGGCACGATTCTCTCCCTCACATTACCAATTTTGCCATTCAGGAAGCAGGTAAAATCGCTGTTATTTTTTGGAATTTCAATGGTGAAATCTTTTTTGCACTTCATACTCTACGGCTTTTTATTCCGAAAGGTTATCGGATTTGGCGGGTACGCATCATTTCCAACACTTTTTTGGGCGGTGATATTTCGCAAGCCGCTTTTTCTGCACGAACAAAATGCCGTATTTGGAAAAGTGAATTTAATTTTCGCCATATTTGCAAGGAAAATCTTCACATTCCTGCCGGTAAACTCCAGCCTTCACGGCGTGTATAATGTCGGAATGCCACTTTCTGAGGCAATTGCCTCCAATCCAAGAATCATCAAACGCGAACAAACGGATACAATCCAACTTTTGATAATATCCGGAACGAGCGGTGGCGCGGAGTCTATCAAGTCCATTTTGCCTGCGGTAATTAATTTTTCGCGAAGACACAAAAACCTCCATGTCATGCACCAAGCGGGTGAAAATATTGCACAAGAAATTCGCGATAGATACTCAAAACACCAGATTTCATGCGAAGTTCAGCCATTTTTCAATGATATCTACAACATTTTGCCGAAAATCGACATTTGCATTTCGCGTTCAGGTGCTTCTTCAATCGTCGATCTCCTCGCATTTGGTGTGCCAACAATTTTTATTCCACTCAAATCTTCAGCCGATGACCATCAAATGAAAAATGCAAACTGGGTGGTGAAAAACCATCTTGGATTTCTACACAAGCCATGGGAATCGAACTCATACAATTTGACATCGCTAATGCACCTGTGTTATTCCAAAACTTTCATGGAACAAACCGCATATTTAGGACAACTTGCAATAAAGCGTGGTGCTTCTGAGAGGATCTCCGAAGAAATTTTTGGCAATATAAATGATTATTACGCCTAATTTTCAATGTTCGCTGCAAAAAAAAGCTTGATTTCATCGTGTATACTTTTCGCAATTTGAAGGCAAAGTTCGCGCGAAACTTTCCTCTCACCAACATATTGTGCGACGGTTTGCTCCTGTTGGAGGGTGAGATCCATCGATTGCGTGATTGTGTTCGTGTTTTTCAGACCATCATTGCACTTAATTGTATATGCCACTTGGAGTAAAATGTTCTTGTTCACGGCGAAAAGCGTACTTGAGATACCGGAAGTGAGTGCGGTTTTTGTGACGCCAATGTCAATATTGCATTTTCTAGTGGTGTTTTCTGTCTTGAAAAGCTTCCTTAGTTCCCAGTCGATTGTGCTGAATTCCTCCTTGTAGTATGGCGTTTTGAGAGTTGTTGTTATTTCGGCTTGGTATATCGCACTATTGAGGTCGATCGTTGAGCAAGATCCCAAAAATAGTGCAATAGCAAGGTTTCTATATGACATGAAAAATCACATTTATGAAAGGAATTTTCCCATGAGAATATTTCATCGATTTTGCGATCGTGCTATCAATTGTGCGTTCGATTGCTTTTTTTGATTGAGAAATATTTTCAAAATTTACCAAAAGTTCGGCGATTTCCGAGCGAAGACCTTTTTGGAATTCCCTGATTTCCTCCTGTTTTTTGGAGTCAAAAACACCATAATGTTCAATTATCGGTTGGCAAGTCAGCTTTCCGGCAGATGTCACGATGCAGACGCAGGAAATCATTCCGCCGTAAGAAATCGCCTTGCGTTCTTTGAAAATTGAGCTTTCGATATTTTCAAAACGCGTGCCATCAACGCATAAATATCCGCTGTGGACGGAATCGACTTTTTTCACGCCATCTTTGCCAATTTCAATGACATCTCCGTTCTTTGGACGCATGGAATTCATTCCAAGAGATTTCCCAAATTCGCAGTGCTCCATAATGTGGTATTGCTCGCCGTGAACTGGAATCAGGTTTTTTGGCTTCAAGAGTGAGTACATTTTTTTGAGCTCTCCACGGTTTGGGTGCCCTGAGACATGGACTTGGTGGTCGCGTTCTGTGAAAATATTTATGTCTCTTTGAACGAATTTGTTGAAAAGTTCGTAGATCGATTTCTCATTTCCGGGGATAATTTTTGAAGAGAATATGACGGAATCGCCTTTGTTGAGCTTGATGTGTGGGTGTTCTTTGCTTGCGATTTTTGAAAGAGACGCCCTTTCTTCACCTTGGCAACCCGTGCATAGAATTAGGGTTTGCTCGGGTTTGAGTCCACTTGCATCTTTTTGATCAAGGAATTCGGGGCAGTTTTGGAAATATCCAATTTTAAGGCCAATATCCGTGATTCTGCGAAGTGAAAAGCCTGAAAGAACAAGCTTTCTGCCGGTTTTTTGTGCAACATTACAAATTGTTTGTACGCGCGCCAAATTCGAAGCAAATGTGGAGATAATCACCCTGCCTTTTTGCTCTTTGACAAGTTTGATCATCGATTTTTCCAAGTCGCCTTCGCTTCCGGAAAAGCCTTCTTGGGAAATGTTTGTGGAGTCGCAGAGAATCGTGTGAACGCCCTCTTTTCCAAGCTCTTTTAAGCGTTTGTAATCGCTTTCTTGCCCAACAACGGGTGAGTTATCGAACTTCCAATCGCCTGTGTGAACGATTTTACCCCATGGGGAATCAAGAACTATCGCCTTCATTTCGGGTACGGAGTGAGTCAATCCCACAAATTCAATTGCAAATGTTCCAATGTTGATTTTCCTCATTTCGCCGTGAATTGTAATAATTTCGGGCTTGTCTCGAATTTTGATATCCGCAAATTTGTGCAGGACGAACTCCCTTCCAAGTGGTGTTGCGTAGATTTTCGGACGACCAATTCCTTCCCATAAGTGGGCGATAGCGCCGACGTGATCCTCATGAATGTGGGTTAGGATTAGGGCATCAATTTTGATGTTGTTATCGGAAATGAATTTGTAATCCGGCACAATGATATCCACACCCGGAATTGATTCCGAGGCAAAACCGATTCCGCAGTCGATAACTATCCACTTTCCGTCTTTGTAATATAAATTAAAGTTCATGCCAATTTCGTTGCATCCACCAAGGGGAATGAAGTATATGCTTTCTGGGTTTTGTAAAAATGCGAGTTTTTTCATTTATTGTGTGTTTGATGGTTGTTTTATTGTTGATTCAGGTTGGGGTTTTTGTGGTTTTTGCGTCACATTTTTTACTTGCATTTCCACTATTTTTTGCGAATTTTGTGCAAAACTTGTGCCCTCTCCCTTTAATTGCATGGAATCAGCTTTGTGTGTCAATTGACCAAAAGATTTACCATCAAATCCACTCAAATTATTACTTATATTCCTTGTAGACATAGGGTTATCATTAATAGATGGATTATTAGATAATTCTTTTTTAAAGTCAATCACAAATATTGCAAGGAAAATCAACACAACTGCTATCCAACTTACAACGCAAATCCAATACGATGCTGCACTATGTCTTGCATTTCGTGCATCAAGCACATCACAGTTATCACTGCTATCTTGATCAAAATCAAATATCAAGCCTTGCTGAATTGCGATAATTTTTCTAGTGCGAATATATGTTCCCATTAAAAGAATGGAAGATATGATTGAAAGAAACGCAATAAGTATAAATATTATACATAAACACTTATGAACCTGAGTATCATATAGTTTGTTGAGTAATAAGAATATTAATGTTATCAATCCAATGTTAAATGCAAACAACTGTTTATCAAAAATACGACTTGTTTGCAACAATTTATCGTCAAGCTGTTTGTGTTGATCAAACTTGAACTTTAATTCCTCAAACTCCCTATCTTCCATTTATTACGAATGAATCTGCATTTTATCAACCGCCATAGCAGCTTCCTTAATTGCTTCGTTCAAAGTTGGGTGCGCGTGACATGTGCGTGCGATGTCCTCCGCAGATGCTGAAAATTCCATTCCAACGACAACTTCGTGAATGATGTCGCCTGCTCCACGGGAAATTATGTGGCACCCAAGTACGCGATCCGTCTTTTTACAAGAAAGGATTTTCACAAA
>CAMAVG010000072.1 GCA_945861605.1 Rickettsia typhi | reverse complement strand
TCATCGTTTATATAATCGCACCTGCCTTCTTCCATGATTTCCACGATTTTATAAAGCGTCAGGTTGATTCGATGGTCGGTGATTCTTCCTTGTGGGAAGTTGTATGTTCGAATGCGTTCGCTGCGATCGCCTGATCCCACTTGGCTTTTTCTTGCCTCCGATGAAATTTTATCCCTTTCTTCGAGGAGGCGGTCGTAAATTCTTGCACGAAGGATTTTCATCCCTTTTTCGCGGTTTTGAATTTGTGAGCGACCATCCTGACAATTCACCACGATTCCTGTTGGAAGGTGGGTTATTCGAACTGCGGATTCCGTTACATTGACATGTTGTCCGCCTGCACCAGATGAACGGAAAACATCGATTTTGATATCCTTCTGTTCAACATGAACATCGACATCTTCAGCTTCCGGCATAACGGCAACAGTAACGGCACTTGTGTGAATTCGACCGGAGTTTTCAGTTTCGGGAACTCTTTGCACGCGATGAACGCCGGATTCAAACTTCATTTTCAAAAAGACATCTCTTCCGGAAAACGATGTGATGATTTCCTTGAATCCGCCGATGTCGTTTGATGAAATTGAGATTGGTTCAATTTTCCAGCCTTGGTTTTCTGCATATTTGAGGTACATTTTGTAAAGATTCGCCACAAATAAAGCGGCTTCGTCCCCGCCGGTGCCTGCTCTTATTTCTAAAATTGCGTTCTTTTTGTCATCTGCGGATTTTGGCATAAGAAGCATTTTGAGGCTTTCGTCGATTTGTTCAACCTCAACTTTGATTCTTTGCATTTCACCTTCTGCCATTTCACGCATGTCGGGGTCTGTGAGTAGTTCTCTTGCACCAAGTTCTTCGTTGATGAGTTCGTCTCTTTTTTTTGCAACTTCAACAATTTCTTCAATTTCGGCGCGTTCTTTGGAGAGTTGAATCATCTCCTCGTGTTGAAGTTCAATGTTGGAAAGTTTTGTTTCAATTTCGGTGAATTTATCGATGAATTTTTGTAATTTGCCTTGTAAATTTGTGTTGTTCATTTCACTTTGTAAATATTGCTTTTGTTGATATAGTATAGAGCCTCGTTGTGAGTGAATGAATATGCGACATTGCTAAGATTCATCTTCAGGAAATCTTTCTTTGTGCCGTCTTCAAATGAAAGGATTTCGATGCCGTTCTTTGTGCCAACGAAAAGACTGTAATCGCTTTGGTTTTTCACAATCTTGAGGAAAACAACCTGTGTTGCCTTGGAATTCAGGGGCATGATCCACTTTGCTTCGCCGGTTGTAATGTGCATACACACAAGTTTTTGCGTTTTATTTTCAAAGAAAATTATGTAATTTCCGGAAATAAGTGCGGTATCAATGTGTAGATTCTTGTTCCAGAGCGGTCTTCCTTGTGTTGCATCGAATGCGTAAATTCCGTTGAGGTGTGATATCAAAACATTTCCGTTTGAAGAATAAATTTCCTTTACGAGGTTGATATCAAACATTGAAGCCGTTTCTTCATTTGCAAATGTACTTTGCCCGATTATCGCCTGTTTTGCGATGTTGAATATTGCAAATTCCGAACTTCCTGTTGCAAAAATGATGTTACCGTTTGCAATTATCGGCTTATAAAGATTATTCAAAATGATATCCTGTTTTGGGAATGCTTGTGCCATTTGCACCTGCTTTTTAAGAATATCAAGCACAACAAGAATTCCTTCCGCCGTCACGGCGTAGCATTTATCGTTCTCGCAAACAAACCCCGAACCCAATGTGACAACTTGTTTTGGAGGCTTTGGATTGAGTGTTTCCAGAAGTCCTTTTTCTTTTTGTTCGGCAAGAAATTCGCCGTCCGTCAAGCCAATTCTTCCTGACCAAGATTCCTCCAATGTGTTTGAATTCAGGAATGAAAATGTTCCTTTGGAGTTAAACATTAGAACAAAATTACCTTTTGCAACAAGCATTGGGTTTAAAACTTTGTGTTGTGTTGAAATTTCTTTGGCTTTGTCATTCACATTTTCAAGCGTCACAACCGTGATTTTCTTATTTGTTGCGAGGAAAATCTTGCCTTCGAAATGCTCAACCGATTGCACAAAGTTGGCGATATCAGTAATTTTTGCTTTTTGATTCTGTGAAACGCTCGCAACGAAAGTTTCGTCGTCAATTTGAAATGGAAGGTCTTTGAGGCGGTAATCAATTGTGATTTCGTCCGTTGGAAGGATATCAATCGCCCTTGATGTGTTGTATTTCGAACGACAGCTGGATAGAATCAGAAGCAGGGCGATGAATATTTTCATTTTACAAGACCAAGTTTCGCAAGTTCGCCGTCAATTTCCTGCATGAGGGCGGCACTCGGTTCGCACATTGGCAGGCGGTATTCAAGTTCGCAAAAGCCCATTTTATGCATAACATATTTGACGGGCATCGGGTTTGATTCCACAAAAAGCAGGCGAATCAGGTTGAAATATTTTAAATATTTTGGCATAGATTCTGCCAAATTTCCATTGCCTGCAAGTTCCACAATTTCTTTAAATTCACGCGGAATTATGTTGCTCACAACGGAAACGACGCCGTCCCCACCTGAAAGAATGAAGTGC
Organism: Rickettsia typhi; assembly: GCA_945861605.1. Lineage (GTDB taxonomy): Bacteria > Pseudomonadota > Alphaproteobacteria > Rickettsiales > Deianiraeaceae > CAJQOT01. The sequence goes on along the minus strand of CAMAVG010000072.1, from coordinate 2,052 downwards.
GGAGTGGTTTGATCGTCCCCAGTAAAAAACTTAAATTGACGGGGAAAATTCCGAAATGCGAACTGTTCGTCGGAAAATCTTGCAAAGGAGCCCGTAGCATCTTTTATTGCAACAATGTTTTTGCATTCTGTGGCAATTCTTAAAAGAGTTTGCGGTTGAACATCGGAAATTGTTCGCCCCGGAACATTATAAAGAATGATTGGTGTTTTTGAATTTTGCGAAATTGCCTGAAAGTGGCGGAAAATCCCTTCCTGAGTAGGCTTTGAATAAGCAGGCGGGGTTACGAGGAGGAAATCCGGTTGAATTTTGAGCGAATTTTGCTTTAAAAGAACTTCCGCAGTTGAACCTTGGCTTATTCCAATCGTAATTTGCAATTTACCCTTCCACTTTTCAAGAATTCTGTGCGAAGATTCGACGAATTCATCGTGCGTGATTGCGGGAGCCTCCCCCGTTGTGCCGTGCAAAATGATTCCATCAACGCCGTTTTCGTGTTGAAATGATATCAATTTTTCAAGGTTCGTGTGGTCAATTCTCCCGTTTTTAAATGGCATAATTAAGGCCGTGTGAACTTCAGACATTCGTTTCATGATTTTTAAAACAGCGTTATATTAAGAATTTTGAAGAGAAGTTCTATCGCGAAAAATGCAGGCAGAACAAGGATGTATCCATCAAATCTATCAAGAACGCCACCGTGCCCTGGAATAAGTGTGCTGGAATCTTTCACGCCGTATTGTCTTTTGAATCGTGATTCGAGAATATCGCCAATTTGCGAAAGAACTGCCAAGACTGCTACAATCCAAAAATAAAGATTCAACTGAACCTTGCACCCTAAAATGTAATACATTGGAAACGAAAGGGCAATTGTGGAGATAATCCCTCCAAGGAAACCTTCGACTGTTTTTCCGGGGGAGATGCTTGGGCAGAGTTTATGCTTTCCAATTGCCTTGCCAATGAAATAGGCGGTTGTATCAAAGCAAGCAATAACAAACGCGATGAACATAATTTTATGAAGTCCGAACTCGGATTCACGCATCAAATTAAAGCCAATGAATTCAACCATTATGAATATTAGTGTGAATGGTTTTGGAGTTTTGATAATCGCTACATATTCCGAAACAACCAAAACGCAAAGTGCTATCAACATTGAAGCAAACACCTTGCCGCCGAGTAAAATCGGCATACCAATGATTACTATCATCACAATGCTGAAAAAGAACCTTTGGTTTATTTCGCTTGTGTTTCGAATATAATTTGAAATGCGGGAAAATATGTTCATACTATGCGGAATATATTGGAAATTGTTCGCAAAGATTTTTCACTTCTTGTGAAACTTTTGCAATGTTTTCGTCGCTTCCATCTTTAAGGATGTCTGCTATCCAGTTTCCAATTTGAACAAATTCTTTTTCGGAAAAGCCGCGAGTCGTTCCACACGCAGAACCAAGACGAATTCCCGATGTCACAAACGGGGATTCTTTGTCGTTTGGTATTGCGTTTTTGTTGCAAATTAAATGTGCCTTTTCAAGAAGTTTTTCCGCTTCCTTTCCTGTCACGCCATAGGGTGTGAGATCGGCAACTAAAAGATGGCAGTCCGTTCCACCTGTGATGATATTCAACCCACGACCAACCAATGTTTCAGAAAGAATTTTCGCATTTTTCACAACATTTTCCGCGTAAACTTTAAATGAAGGCTCAAGTGCTTCACCAAATGCAACCGCCTTTGCCGCAATTACATGCATCAGTGGGCCGCCTATTGAACCTGGAAAAACCGCTGAATTTATTTGTTTTGTGAACTTTTCATCATTCCAAAGGATTACTCCGCCACGAGGTCCCCTTAAAGTTTTGTGCGTTGTTGAAGTTACAACATGAGCAAATTCCATTGGGTTTGGGTATTGTCCACCTGCAATAAGCCCCGCAACATGTGCCATATCAACCATTAGTATAGCCCCAACTTTATCTGCAATTTCACGAAACCTTTTCCAGTCCAAAATGCGTGAATAAGATGAAGTTCCTGCGACTATCATTTTCGGTTTAACTTCCAAAGCTTGTTTTTCA
>CAMAVG010000071.1 GCA_945861605.1 Rickettsia typhi | reverse complement strand
CGCCGGATATAAAAAAAATAAAATAATTCCCCAGATGAAAAACATTGCGATAATTCGTTGATCGTGCGAGTTGTAATCCAAAAAATTCAGACCAAGCGTCACGGTAATGTATCCAATGCAAGTAACGGGACTTGATGCCAAAGTTAGGAAAACAAAAATCGCCTTGAATGGGGATTTTACCAGAAATTTTGGAAAAACCTGAAGAAATGTCAGACAATGCCCTTTTGACCACCTCACTCTTTGATTCATCAGGTTTATGATGTTTGGCAGGGTTCGCTCCTTTGTTTCGTAGTTTTCAACATAATAAACGGTCAAGCCTTGAAGGTTCATCCTCATACCAAGTTCGGCATCTTCGGTGACGTTAAAACTATCCCACCCGCCACTTTCACGCAATGTTTTCGCACGAAAATGATTACTCGTGCCACCAAGTGGAATTGGAGCATTCAGATTTTGCAAAATTGGAAGCATGTTTTTATACCACAAAACATAATCAATCACTTGAAACCCACTCAACATTGAGCCATCGTGAACGAATTCCAGCGGGAACTGAATGCAATCGTAGTTGGAATTTCGAAAATAATAAGATGCACAACGAAGTTGAAGCGGATGCGGAATATCTTCAACATCGTAAATTACAATGTATTCCCCGCGCGCAATTTCCAAGCCATAATTACACGCTTTTGGTTTTGTGAATGGTGGTCTTCGTGGAACGACCAGAATTTTTTCATTTGGATTCGTCGCATAATTTTTTAAATAATAATTTACCATAAAATCAACCTCTTCACAAAGATATATCACTTCAAAATTTGTGTATTCACTTGCGAAAATATTTTTTCTTAAGGCTTGCAGGTCATCAATTGATTCATTATAAAGTGGAACTAGTATCGTCCATAATGGTTGACTGCCAAGTTCATTTATGGAAGCAAATTTTTGCAATTCGACTTGATCAGGAATGCCACTTGCAGTCAATTTTGGAAAAAGAAGGAAGAATAATGCTTTGAATGTAGATAAAAACGCAACGCAAAGCAGTGCTATAAGCATTTTCGGCTTGACTATTATTTAAAGAGCGATGCGTAGATTTGTGGCGTCATTGAAAATGATTCGACATCAACCATTTTGCCTTTGAAATATTTAAAATTCCTAAGCAAGCCTTCGTGCACCATTCCCAAACGCTTGAGGGATTTCATCGATTGAATGTTATCCGTAAGTGTAACGGCTTCAAGTCTTTGCACGCGAAGAACATCGAAAGCATATTTCACACACGCGGAAAGTGAGGCGTGCATAAGTCCATTTCCCCAGTAATCTGGGTGAAGATCGTATGCAAGCTCGATGCGTTTGTGGTATGGTTCTGAGTTGACGAATCCACAAGAGCCAATTAGGGTATCGGTGTCGGATCTAACAATTGCCCAATATGGATATGGTCTTCCTTGAAGAAATAGGCTTTTGATCTGTGCTGCTGCTGCGTTGATATCGCGGGGGATCATATCCAGCGGGATATTATGTTTTACAAGCGGGTGTGTGTATAATTGGAAGTAGGCAAGTGCGTCCTTTGGTTGGAATTCGCGAAGAGAAATTTCCTTGATTGTGATTTTGCGTTCCTGTTTTTCCAGCATAAATTTAAAAAATGTTATAAATTGAAAGACTTCACAAATTCAAGAGCAACAACAACTTGCTTTTTCACTTGGTCAAAACCTGTTCCGCCAAAGGAATTCCTGCGTTTCACAACATTGCGTGTATCAAGAAATTCAAACACATTTTGCGAGATCCCCTCTTCCACTTCTTGCATTTCTTGAAGTGAAATTTCTTGAATTTTGCAGTCTTTTTCAAGTGCAATTCGAACAATTTTGCCTGTAATGTGGTGGGCATCGCGGAATGGAACTCCGCATTTTTGGACGAGGTAATCGGCAAGATCAGTCGCATTTGAATGACCCATTTGTGCCATTTCAAACATTTTTTGCGTGTTGAATGTGATATCGTTGATTATTCCATCAAGAACTTGCAGTATGAGAATGATGTTTTCAACTGAATCAAAAAGGGGCTCTTTGTCTTCTTGCATATCCTTTGAATAAGCAAGTGGCAGACCTTTCATCACGACCAATAAATTTTGCAAATTGGCAAAAATTCTTCCGGATTTCCCACGAAGGAGTTCGGCTGCATCAGGGTTTTTCTTTTGTGGCATCATGGAAGAGCCTGTGGAGAAGGCGTCCGAAAATTTGACGAAACTAAAGCCTTGTGTTGCGAATATGATCATTTCTTAGTCGAATCTTGAAGTGTGGACGGCAATTTTGCTTGCAAGGTAGAGAAAATCAAGGGCGAAATCACGGTCGGAGACGGAATCAAGAGAATTTGCGGTTGGCTCTTTGAAGCCGAGGATGTGTGATGTCGTGTGGCGATTTATTGGGTAAGTTGTTCCAGCCAATGCACCGGCACCAAGCGGGCATTGAGTGGAAATTTCTTCGTGGAAATGTTTGGCGAGGGTGAGATCGCGTTTAAACATTTCAAAATAGGCGAGCAAATAGTGTGCAATTGAAACGGGTTGGGCAATTTGCAAATGCGTGAATGCGGGCATTATGTCATCAATGTGATTTTGTGCTTTTTTCGCGATTGAGGTGAGGACTTTTTGCAGAAGTGCAATCACGATTTGAGTTGAATCAATTGTATAGAGCTTGCAATCGACGGCAACTTGGTCGTTTCTTGAACGCCCAGTGTGAAGGCGTTTTGCAGGCTCGCCGATTATTTCAGAAAGGCGTGATTCAATATTCATGTGGATGTCCTCCAGATCTTCGGAAAATGTGAAAATTCCCGATTCAATTTCTTGTTGAATTTGGAGTAGTCCGGATTTTATCGCAAGGAAGTCTTCATTTGTAATAATGCCTTCTTGTGAAAGCATTTGTGCGTGAGCAATTGAGCCTTGGATATCCTGCTTGTAGAGTGTTTTATCAAAATTAATTGAAGCGTTGATTTTCTTCATTAAGTCACTTGGAGGAATTGCGAAGGCACCACCCCACATTTTATTTGACATAACGAAGAAAGAATTACCCTTGTCTTGCTTTGTAACGAGGTTCAACCTTGTTAATTACATAAATTCTTCCTTTTCTGCGAACGAGTTGGCAGTTTTTGTGCCTTGATTTTGCACTTTTCAAAGATGATACAACTTTCATTTTGCTACTTAAAAATACTGTTTCAAACAAGTAACCGCGGGAAATTTAGTTGTCAAGGAATTATTTTGCCATAGTGAACATCCCAAAAAGTGTTATAGCGTACTAGCACAGTGATACAAAAATAAAAAATGGAAAATTTTACGCAAAATAAACCATGTCTTTCATTAAATAAAGTGAGCCGCAGCAAATTATGCGAATTTCTTCATCTTTTGGCAAAAATTCCACAACTTCATCAAAAGATTTTGCGTCAATCGAATTAAATCCCAAACGCGTTGCCACTTTGTGCAAATTTGTTGAAGTTTCGGGGAAGATTTCCCCTTTCACCGTTACAAAAACAAGCGTTGCATTGATGTTTCGAAACTCCTCAATGAAGGCATCTTGGTTCGAATTTTTGCTTTTTCCAATTACAATATAATCGCGCTTTGTTGTTTGAGTTTCATCAATCCATTCACGCAAAACCTTTGCTCCACCTTGGTTGTGTGCTCCATCAAACCAGAATTCATAATTTTGTGGAAAATTCTTATTTTTCACCCTTTGCAATCTTCCTGCCCACTTTGTTTTAAGAATTGCCTGTGGGATATTTGCAAAATCAATTTGCAAAATGGAAGCAACTTTTAGTGCCGTTGCAAGGTTTTCCAATTGATGCAAGCCAAGTAGCGATGGCATTGGAAGGAATTTATCTCCGTTTTCATCGGAAAATATCAGAGACGATTTTTCATCAACAGCAAAGCCTTCTTTTTGAAGAAGCTCAACTTCGGTTTGGTTAAGCTGTTCAATTATTTCAATGGAGTAATCTGCTCCAAAAAAATACCCTTCAATTCCAAATTTTTTCGCAAAATTGAATAATAATGTACTCGCATCTTCAAACGATTGCTTTGCAATAACCGAAGGAACACCAGCCCTTTGAATTCCCGCCTTTTGAAGTGCAATTTCCGCAATTGTCGTTCCAAGATATTTCGTGTGATCAAAAGAAATTGATGTCACGACAGTACAAGCAAGGTTTGGGTGTTGAACATTTGAAAGTGAATCATCAAAAACATTTGTGCAATCAAGCATTCCACCCATGCAACATTCAATGATATTATATTGTGCCGGAAATTTTGCAAATAAGTAAAATGCTGCCGCGGTGGAGCCCTCCAAAACTGTAGGATACAAACCATTTTCTTCGCAAACAGCACGAACTTCTTCCAGTGCCATAAACACTTGTTGACTTGTCGCGGGAAATCCGTTCAGTGAAAACCTTTCGGTGAAATCAAAAATATGCGGGGAAGTATAAGCATTAACCGACTTCCCCGTTTGCCTTAGAATTTGCGAAAGAAATGCAATAGTTGAACCTTTGCCGTTTGTTCCACCAACATGAATCACATTTTTGAGCTTTTTGTGAGGATTTCCCAAATATCCCAAAATTTGTTTCATCAAAGCAATTGATTCAGCATGAGCATACCCCACATGAATTGGCCAGTGCGGTAATTTAACGGATTCAAACACTTGCAAAATAAACTTGACATTTCCCATAAATGCACAAATTTT
>CAMAVG010000070.1 GCA_945861605.1 Rickettsia typhi | reverse complement strand
TGCGTATTATTCGGCGATGGTGCCGGTTCTTGCATTGTTGAACTTGACGAAACTTCCCAAAATTGCATAATAACCGCTTCGCTTCATTCGGAATCAAATACTCATATTTTACAAACAACCGGCGGAGTTTCCCAAAAAGCTGGAGACGGTGGAACAGGACTTTTAACCATGCAAGGGCAGGATGTCTTCAAGCACGCGGTTTCCAAAATGTATTCTTCAATCAACGAACTTATCGCAAAAGCGGGAATAACAAAGGAGGAAATCGATTTTATCGTTCCACACCAAGCAAATGTGAGGATTCTCGACGCAATCGCCAAGAAAATGGAAATGCCTGATGAAAAATTCATCAAAACAATTCACAAACACGCGAATACTTCTTCGGCGACAATTCCCCTTGCAATGTGGGATGAAATCTCAAAGTTCAAAACTGGGGATTTAATAATTTTAGAAGCCCTTGGCGGAGGTCTTACTTGGGGGGGAATTGTGTTTAAGTTTGCTTAAATTAACATCACCCCGTCATGCTTATTTCAAAAATGAAGCTTGTCACGCTCATGTTTGTTGTTCCGTTGAAGAACAGTTGATTTTGCGCCCCAAGTTTATATTTCAAACAATTACTTGAATATGAAATTCCACCGCTGATTTGCGTTATTATGTTCTGTGGCGTTGCGTTGTTTCCACTGAAGAATTTCGGGTTTTGAACTATGTTTGCGAAAATTGAGTGATTTTTATAATTCAGCGAGCCGGAATATGTAATGTTTTCAATTGTTTGAACAGGCTGATTCAAAAAGCTTGTGGTTTGGTTTTGAAGGGATTTATCGAGGTAGAAATAACCAACGCCGGCGGTGATAAACGGAAATGGTTCGATGGATATATCGGAGTTTGAAAGGAGAATTTGTGCCTTATCGCTTTGGATAATGAATTTGGAGGACATATTTACTTTATTCAGTGAGGCGTTTGCTCTTCCAACATAATTTGAAAACCCGCCTTGGGTGTTGTATCTTTGCCCTGCGAAGAAGCTGAATTTTCTGTTTTGTTTGTTTTGCATTTTGACATTCAGCCCATAAGCACCTTTCAGACCGGAATCGATGACATCAATACCGTTGTATTTTGACATTGTGAAGATGTTTGCATCTGTAACAAAACTTGTTGCACTATCTTCGTTTATTACACTCCCGCGTGTGTGGTCGGTCGTGTAATCGAGGAATATCATTGGTTTTATTTGCGTAATGTAGTTGTTGATGTTATAGGAAAACGATTGCGAAATTGTTGTGTTGATATCGCCAACTGCTCTGTAGGCGAAATCAAAGTTAGAATTTTGTGTGTTGCGATAGGTATAATTGTACAAATTCAAGCTTGGTTTTGTTTCTGCTTCAAAGCCCTTGAATTTAAACAGTTTGTTTACCTCCAATGTTGTGCTTGCACGCGTTCCGCTTGTTCCTGTGATTCTTTGGAAGTTTAGTATTTCACTGTTTGAGAAAACCTGCATTTTGGAAGTTTCCTTTGAAAGCATTGTTTTGTATGATGTCGAAGAAACAAACGACGGAATTGTGTTTTGATTGCTTGCCGTCATTGCTTTGTAGTATGTTGCATCGGCGTTATAGAAGCGATTTTTTTCACCGTCGTTAATGTAATTATTATAAGTGAAGTTTGAAATTAAGTAGTTATTATATTTCATATCGTAAACCTGCATGACGAAGCGATCCGAAGAAAGTTGAATACCGGCGTTGGTCGATGAATTTTTGTTGTAATACTTATTATTGTTGAGGAGGTAGTATCTGTAACCCTTGTTACCGCTATCAAGACCGGTGTTTTCAGGCGTGTTTGTTTTCAAAATGGTGGTTTTGAAATCGGTGTTTGTTTGAAATGCACCGGCTTTGTATTCATGCGTTAGTTTGATGTTATGCGCACGAAGGGACGATTTTGTTGTGTCTTGGCTTAAATACAATTCGGGCTGAACGATGAAGTCTCCGTATTTGGTATCTTTTTTGATGTAAAGAAATGTGAGACCTTGCTGTCCGCCGACATTGACAAGGTTGAATTGTTGGAATCCGTCTTTTTTTGCATTCATATTCACTGAAAGGTATGGAGTGTAGAATATTGGAACGCCGTGCAAGTTGATAAACAGATTCCTCGCCTTCAATTGCTTTGTTTCCGTATTGTAGACCAACTTCGAAGCATAGCCATTCCAAGGAACGCTACATTCTGTTGTTTTGCTTGGATCAGTTTTATCAATTTCAAACATTTGACAAGTCGAGAACTTGATTTTTTCAAATGTGGCAACGGGTGTGATCATTTTTAGTTTTGCTGTTTGATACGAGATCATATCCGAAATGGTTTTGATGCTCGTCCCTTCAACATTCTTCGTTTCGGAGTTTCCATCCAATGTTTTGGAGAAAATCGTGATTTTATTCTCAAGACCTGAATAAATAATTTTTGATTCAACCGGCAGGATTATTTGTTTTGTCTCCTTGTGAATGATGATTTCCTGACTGTTGATCTGAATTTCTTCGTTCTTCATTTCGACATCCCCAGTTGCATGAATCACACCTTTTTCGCCGCGAACATTACTTCCGTCGATAGTCTTTGCCTTGAGTGAGGCCTCCTGTGCTAAGCACACAAAACAACACGAAAACACAAAAGTTAGTATGATTAAAAGCCGCGGCATCGATGAATTTTTCATTATAAAAAACCAATAAAACCTTTTTCTTGATTATTCAAGAATGTTTTTTATTATTCGATAATTTATTTTCATTTAAGGAATGTTTGAGCTAAAGTATATTGCAAACACCGCAAGCCTCCTCAACATCAGTGGCATTTCCAGAAATTTCAAAAAAGAATGCAATACAAAAAGACTCCCAAACAAAACGCCAAAACTTCATATACTTCCCGCAATTTTAAGAATAACGAAAAAAAATAAAAAAGAAAAAAAACCACAAGAGGAAATGAAATCCCAACTTCTTAAAAACATACAAAGCGATGCAAGCATTAAAACACTCCCACAAAAAATTAGCACCGCAAAATTGCTTCCATTAGCAAAAAAACGCGGAACATTACAAGAATACGAAGAACACAATTTTGACGCCGAAATTCACGAAATTATTGAACTCCTACGAAATGCCATCATAAATATAAATTCCGATGGCGAAACCCGCGAACTTCATTCTGCCGTCAATGTTTTCGTGAAAAGCGGATTCCAAAAATTCAAAGAACACCGCAAACACATTGAAAAAGCAATTCTTCACATTAATTCACACAATCTTTTAAACGAGGAAGCAAAAATCGTGAATTTTATCCGGAGTAAAATCAACAAATTAAACGAAATAAATTCAATCAAAAGCCTTGGAACCAAGGAAGTGAAGGCGACCAAAACAAAGGATGTTGCTACAATAAGTCGCTAGTTTCCGCCGACTTCCTTCCCCTTTGCGAACCAATTTTCACGGGTTTTCCTGCTTTTAGTGCGTGAATAATTTCGCGGATTGTTTGCGGGGTAAGGTCTTCGTAGTAGTCATCGTTAATTTGAACCATTGGTCCGTTCGAACACGCCCCAAGGCATTCAACTTCAAGTAAGGAGAAGAGGGAATCCTGAGTTGTCTGTTTGTCTTCAATTTGAAGCTCGTCCTTAATTGTTTGCATGATATCCTCCGAACCCATCAACACACATGGAGTCGTTCCACACGCTTGAATGAAATATTTTCCAATAGGTTTGAGGTTATACATTGAATAAAATGTCACAACTTCATAAACGCGAACCTCGGGCATATCAAGAAAATTCGCGATATAGGTTATCGCTTCTTTTGGAATCCAGTTCTGATTTTGGCGTTGTGCTATCCAAAGAAGTTCCATGACTGCGGATCTTTTCCTTTCAGCAGGATACTTTTCCAAGGCAATTTGTGCAAGCTTCAAGTTTTCTTGTGTGAAGAGGAATGTCATTTTTTTAAAAAAATCAGTAAATTTCTTAAAACAACCCTTTGGCAAGAAATTTAAAATTCAAGGAAATTTTTCCATCAAATTATTGCATCACAAACTCGGCGGCAGTTGGAGGGAGTGATCCTGTCATCTTCGTTTAAATAAAAAAACCTTGACAATTAAATCCCCATACGCTTTTTTGCGATAATCCTATTTTTACAAAAGAACAATGTCCAACCCATTCGAAGGAATCACACCCGATAAAATTCGCAATATTGCAATTATTGCACACGTCGACCACGGAAAAACAACACTGGTAGATAACATCCTCAAACAAAGTGGAACATTCCGCGACAACGAAAATGTCGACGAACGCGCAATGGATTCCAACGACATCGAAAAAGAAAGAGGAATCACCATTCTTGCAAAATGCACAGCGGTGAAATTTGACGATTACAAAATCAACATCGTTGATACACCGGGACACGCCGACTTCGGAGGAGAAGTTGAACGCGTACTTTCAATGGTAGACGGCGTCGTTCTTCTTGTTGATGCCGCAGAAGGACCAATGCCACAAACGAAATTCGTTCTTGGAAAGGCTTTGAAATTGGGACTTCGTCCAATTGTGATCATCAACAAAATTGACCGCCAAGACGAACGCCACAACGAAGTTCTTGATGAAATTTTCGATCTATTCTGCATGCTAAACGCAACACCTGAACAACTTGATTTCACATATTTGTACGCCTCTGGAAGAGCAGGCTGGGCAGTCAAAGAGTTAACCGACGAACGCAAGGATCTTATGCCACTTTTCCACGCAATTTTGGAAAAGGTGCCGTCCCCTGATGTTGACACAACAAAACCGTTTTCCATGCTTGCAACAATTCTTCACGCAGACAACTTCCTTGGA
>CAMAVG010000069.1 GCA_945861605.1 Rickettsia typhi | reverse complement strand
GTGATTATAGTTGATTCCACACTCAAGCCAATTGGTTTTGTCGCACGAAATCAGTTTGATATATAGCATGGAGAAAATTTTAACGGAAAAAATTTCCACTGCACTTAGTGAAATATCCATCGATGATTTTACCCTTTCAATTGATAATGTCTCGCACAAACACGCCTCACATTTCGCGGGAAATGGAAATACGCATTTCATTATAACGGTTGCCTCTGTCAAGCTTTTCGCAAAAAAACCACTTGAAAGACACCGCATTTTGAACAACGCAACGGCAAATCTGATGCACGAAATTCACTCGATATCATTTAAAGTTATTGCGAAATCTTAACGGTAATTTTCTTGACATTTCGCAAAATACTATATTTTTTCCATAAAAGTTTTTGAAAACCAATATGGCAAGAATTGTTCAAAGCGAAACAATTATTAAATATGTCTCACTGGTGACTTCCCTTATTTGGCTTGCCTTTGTTGGGTATTCATCTTGGAAATTCCTAAAACTCGATCCATACAACACGAAGGTAATCACAACGCTTTTAATCACATCGCCCGTAATTTTTCTTGGAACTCTGGCAATATTTTTCCATAATTCAAACAAACACGGAATATAAAAATTTATCACAAACAAATGCACACCTGTCTTATAATCGATTTCGGTTCACAAGTTACAAAACTCATAGCCCGCCGCGTTCGTGAAATGAGTGTTTATTCCATAATCGTTCCGCCAAGCAAGGCGATGGAATCCATCACCGCAAACACAAAGTGCATAATTCTTTCCGGCTCGCCATATTCCACTTTGGAGGAAAGCTCTCCAACAATTGACGCAAAAATCTTCGAACTTGGCATTCCAATTTTGGGAATTTGCTATGGTCAGCAACTTATGGCAAAAATTTTAGGCGGAAAAGTTGAAAACCATGGAGTTCGCGAATTTGGAAAATCTGAACTCAATCTTGTGGAGAAAAATAATTTTATAACGGAAAATTCAATCGTTTGGATGAGCCACGGCGATTCTGTAACTCAATTGCCAAAAGGGTTTAAAGTTCTTGCGAAGACTCAAAACGCACCGTGTGCCGTTATTGCAAATGAAGAAAAAAAGTTTTACGGCGTACAATTCCACCCAGAAGTTACCCACACGGAAAAAGGACGGGAGATTCTCAAACATTTTGTTGTTGAAATCGCAAAATGCCAGCAAGAATGGACGATGAGTGCCTACAAAACTGAAACAATTGCAAAAATTAAAGCACAAATTGGCGAAGAAATGACAATCTGTGCCCTTTCCGGCGGCGTTGATTCGGCAGTCGCAGCAAGGCTTGTTTACGAAGCAATCGGCGAAAATCTGATATGCGTTCTGGTCGATACAGGGCTTTTACGCAAAGGCGAAGTTGAGCAAATCAAGGCAACATTTCCGGATATCAACATAATTGACGCAAAAGCACAATTTCTGCGTGAACTCTCAGGAATTTCCGACCCCGAGCAAAAACGCAAAACAATCGGTCGCCTTTTTATCGAGCATTTTCAAGAATTTTCGAAAAAATATAGTGACGCAAAATTCCTTGTTCAAGGCACGATTTACCCCGATGTCATCGAGTCTGCCGGCTCGGACGGACTTGCTCAAACGATAAAATCCCATCACAATGTCGGCGGACTTCCAAAGGATATGAAAATGCAACTTTGCGAACCACTTCGCGAGCTTTTCAAGGACGAAGTTCGACTTCTCGGCGAAGAACTTGGCATGGACAAAAAAGTGATTTACCGCCACCCATTTCCGGGACCGGGTCTTGGAATTCGAATTCTTGGAGAAGTCACCCCAGAAAAGGTTGAAATTTTACAAAATGCGGACAAAATCTACATCGATTACCTTCACGAAAAGGGACTTTATGACAAAATTTGGCAAGCATTTTCGGTCATCCTCCCATGCAAAACAGTTGGTGTAATGGGCGATGGACGCACTTACGAGTTCGTTTTGGCAATTCGCGCGATCACCTCAGAGGACGGCATGACGGCACAAGTCTACCCATTTGAAATGGCGGATTTGCTCGAAATTTCAACGCGAATCGTAAACAATGTGAAGGGTGTGAACCGCGTCACTTACGATATCACCTCCAAACCGCCCGCAACTATTGAATGGGAATGATTCCAAAAATTAAATTTTGCGGTCTCAAAGAACAAATTCACATTGATTTCTGTGCGCGAAATGCGGTTGATTTCATTGGTTTTGTATTTTGCGAATCTTCAACGCGCAATATAACACCCGAACACTTCGCTAATCTGGATTTATCAAATGTAAAGAATGTCGTAATTGTCTTCAAGGAAGCAGATTTTTCAACAATTTCACAAATTTTACAGTGCAACCGCGTGGATTTCATTCAAATTCATGGCGAAATTCCGCCACAATTCATTGGCGACGAGCGAATCATCAAGGCATTTTCCGGAGAAACTTTCACGCAAAACGATTTCACGCCATATCAATTTTGCAAATACTTCCTTTTTGATGGAATCGATGCGGGATCTGGTCATGTGCGTGACTTTTCCTTCGCGAAAAACCTTGAAAAAATCACAAAAAAGCCGTTTTTCCTTGCCGGTGGAATCAATATCGCGAACATAAACGAGGCATTGGCGTTTGGAAAAATGATGGATATTTCATCCGGAATTGAGGAAATTCGCGGTGTGAAATCATTAAAATTAATGGAAAATATCGTGAAATCCGTTAGCGAGACTTCACTTTAACGCCATATTCTTTGTATAATTCCGCCATGAATTCCATAGCAAACGCCCCGTAGTAAGCTTGCATTAGCGAATTCCCTGCACTTGTGAGTTCATCTTCGGATATCGTGCCGAGAAATTTGGCATCGCCGTTAATTTTGACAACGATCGCAACTTTTTCATTGTTTTCATCTGTTGACATAAAGTAAAAGGCGTCGCCAACTTTGTGTTGAAAAATCTCCTTATTTTGTGCGTTTGCGATGTTCACGCTTTTATTTTCAATAATTCCATGCGATGAATACGCGTTCAAAGACGCATTTGGCAACTTAACTTGACCAACGATTCCATTTGCCATCGTCACAATGTCTTCAAGTTTTTTTTGCTCAAGATACATCGCAATCACATTTCCACGCACTTCGGCAAGGGTTTTGATTCGTTGAGGCTCAACCCTGCTTTGCTGATATACCGCGTAAGAACATGTTTTTTCATCAATTGTGATGATATTTCCGTATTGTGTATCCATGTTTTTGATGATGCTGGCTTTGAATTTTTCATCAAGTGTTGCAGGAATGTTGGTGTTTATGTCAAAAACATCGCCGGTTTGGGTATCGACGCGAACTTGGGCACTCAAAGGAAAGCCGTATTTCAAGGCAACCGATTCAAACGACGCACCGGAATCGAGTTCCAGTTTAATTTTTTCGATATAAACATTGGCATTGTAGCACTTGCGTTGCTGTGCAAGTTCTTGCGCTTTTGAGCCATCGGCGGTAACTCGTGCAGGTTCGTGAATTTTGATAATCTGCACAACGAAGTAGGATTTCTCATCCGAAATTACATTCGTAACATTTCCGGTTTTGAGGTTTAAAATGCCATATAATATGGATTTATTTTCCGTTTTTTCAGAATCGCTCTCACCTCCTGTCACACTCACGCCTTGCTTTTTCATTGCATCGACGACAGACCTCAGTGAAATTCCCTGTTTTTGCACAATCAACTGTGCGGTTTTTGCTGATTTTTCATCTTTGAACTTTGCGAAGTAGAAATCAACCACGCTGCCTGTGAAATTTTCGTTGTAATAATTTGCAATTTCTTGTGAATTTGCGGCAAAAATGTTGAGATTTTGCTTGATGTAGTCGTCAATGTATGATATTAGGACGAAATGTTGCGGTTTTTGGACGAATTTTTCTTTGTTTTTCTCGTATATTTTCTTCAGATCGTCCTCAGAAATTTTAAAATCTTTGTTGGATTTCAGGGTTAGAGTCTCAATATTTCTTTCTTTTTTGATCGCAATTGCGTACTTGCTTGTCAAAATATTGCTTTGGATTTTAGTCGCAGAAGCCATTTGTTCAAAAAGCATTTGCTCGATTTCCGGAATTCTGCTACTCAAAAATTCATATTCCGATATCCCCTTGTGAGCAAGATATTGCTTGAAATAGTTGGTGTCGAACTTGCCATCTTTTTGAAATGAGGCGATTGATTTGATGTATTCAGCAACGGTTTTGTGCGTCACTTTGATGTTGTTATCAAGCAAGAATTTGTGAATTACGACTTTATTCACCATTTCGTTCAAAATAAGCTTAGAAAACTGAGTGCTTTCAACGAATTCCAAGGCCTGTGCGTATACAAGTTTGTTTGCCATTGTACCTGCGAGGATATCCGTCCGCCTGTTGTTTGCGTAATCGCGATACTCCTGTTCCGTGATTTTAATGCCGTCTATTGTCGCGATATAATTCTGCCTGCTTGTGATCGCTTCGTAAATTCCAAAAAAAATAAAACTTGCGACAACCATCGCGATAATTGCATATTTGAGATAATTCAAAAGCTTTGCATTCCAATTTGGCATATAATAAAAAATTATTCAATATAAGTTAAATCGTTAAAGAAAAAAGTCAAATATAAAATGAATGCATTGAAGAGAATGTTGAGTTACTTTCATTAGGCCATTCAGTTCAAAAGATTGCTCAAAAACACTTGGGTTTGAAATACTGCAAAAATAGGCATTGTTACCACAAAATAGAAATATCTTGATATTAATATTTTGTATGTTAGAGACAGATATTTCTATGTATGATTTGTCAGAAATGTGGTGGTGATTTCTGTAAGAATGGCATAAATACTGGAGTTCAGAGGTATAAATGCAAAAAA
>CAMAVG010000068.1 GCA_945861605.1 Rickettsia typhi | reverse complement strand
AACCGGAAAAAATGCCGTGACTTGCGTAGGCGATTACCGAATTCGCACCATTTTGCATGAGCATATCCGACGCATTGCACAAAGTTCCAGCGGAATCGATTATGTCATCAATTAAAATGCAAATTTTCCCATTGACATCGCCAACAAGAGACATTGCGAATGAAATTCCCGCCTTTGGACGCATTTTTTCCACGATTGCACTGCCGCAGCCAATTTTTTCCGATATTTTTCTTGCGGTTTTTGCACCACCGATATCCGCCGCGCAAATAACGATGTTTTGTGCATCAAAAGTGTGTAAAATGTGCGATATAAAAAAATCTTCAAGGGATATATTGAAGCATGGTTGGTTGAAAAATCCCTGCACTTGTGGGGAGTGAAGATCGACAATTGTGACGCTTTTAATTTTCTGAGAAGACAACAATCGAGCAATAACCAATGCGGATATTGGCGATGTTTGTGAAATTTCGCGATCCTGTCTTGCGTATGAAAAATATGTGAGTAAAATATTCGGGAGAACCGAAGTATTTCGCGATATTGTGTCAATAAGTAGAATTAATTCGATCAGTGCAGAATCTGAGCTAAAAAGTGATTGCACGATTGAGATATTTTTCGATGAAAAATCGAATCCGTCGAGTGATAGTGATGTTTCGCCATCAGAAAATCTAGAAACTTTTGCTTCGAATGTGTTAAGATTTTGGCAAAAATTTCTAGAGTTTGGTAAACTGATGTACTGCACAGCAATTATTTAGTTTCAATTTTTGTAATTGCAACCCTGTTTTGCAAGTAAGCAACCGCGTTTGTGCCGGCAACGATAACTCTTTCTTTCCCGAAGCTTACGGCTTTGATTTTTTCAGCGGAAATACCTTGGGAAATTAAGTATTCTTTAACGGAGTCTGCTCTTTTTTGACCAAGAACCATGTTGTATTCAACACCGCCTCTTTCGTCACAGTTACCTTCAACAATCACTTCAAGATTTGCATTTTCAGCAAGTTTTTCTTTGATGTATGAAGCTTGAGCTTTTAAATCAGCTTTGTGGTTTTCTTGTACGGATGCATCGTCAAATTTGTAGAAAACTCTATCTGCGACAAAGCTTTTTGGTGAAAGCGATTGAACTGACGAAGATGTTTTACCACTTATTGATGATTTTGCGTCAGACTTGCTTGATTGATCGTTTGAGCTTTCTTTTTTGTTACAAGCGAATACAAGTGCGGAAAGTGCTATCAATGGAATAATTTTTTTCATAGTTCAAAGAACAAAATAATTTTACTTACAAAAACCAACAAGAAATCATTTGTCAAGTCTTTTTTAAATTAGACGGTAATTATGCCAAAATTACACTAAACAAGCTTGATGAATGAGATTTTAATTGAGTTAGATGGCAACAAGAAATGTATACTTGAATTTACAACAATTTTGAAATTTACAAAAAAGTTTTAAACAGAAAAACAATGTGAGAAATTTCTTATTGAAAAGCATTCTGCTGGAAAAGTTTTTTGTGTATATTTAAATCATGATAAAGTTTGCATTGTTAAAGATGGGCGTTATCAATGTTCGAAATGTAGTAAATAAGTTGTCAATAAAGTTTGGCTTGATACATGGTCTCACCTGCTACGCAAAGGGAATTGTTGATTTATTGGTGATTTTTTATGTTTGATAATTTTCTTGTATTTTATGAAATCGCTTTATGTCAATGTAATATATAATTACCGGAAAAAAAGTTGACAATCAATTTTATTTGACTTCTAAATTAGAAAAACGAAATGCGAACGCTTGAAATCTTAATCTTGTCACTGCTTTTTTGCGGGACATTGCCAATTGTGCTATCGAGAACAAAGGCAATTTATATAAACGCCGTCTGTGCAATTTCAATTTTGAGTCTAACCCTCCTCTATACGCAACTCAATTTGAACTCGTTGTCGAGCTTTGTCCTCGGGAATTTTCTGCCTTCAATGGGAATTGAGCACGCGTTTGATAGCATGTCCTTCTTTTTGATATCGCTTATCGCACCGATTGGAATCTATACATCGTATTCAATGCTTCGTAATATTGAATCCATTCATACAAAATACATTGCATGTTTTGTCACAATTGCGGTTGCATCGTCGCTGATCCTCGCAGTTTCAAAGGATATCTTTAATTTTTATGTATTTTTCGAGCTTTGCAACATTTGTTTCTATCTAATATTTGCCAGTACTCCAAACCTTCAAAAAAAGAAATTCGTACTTGAATACCTTCTTCTGGGCGGGATTGCTTCGGTTTTTATCGTTTTTGCGATTGAAATTATTTATGTCATTTTTGGGAATTTAAATGTTACAACAATTCAATTGGCGGGAATAATTTTAACGGGGAAGCATTTAATTTTGATGAAAATTGCGACAATATTCCTGATAATATCCGCATTTATCAAGCTTGGAATTTTCCCGTTCAACATTTGGGTGAGGAAAATCTACACAACAATTCCAAACTTTTTCCTTCCGTTTTATGGCTCCGTTGCATCAAGTTTAATGCTGTATTTCACAATTTTCCTGCTTTATTATGTAATTCGCAGTTTTGATATCATCCTCTTTGCATCGAAGATTATCACGCCATTTTGCCTTGCAACAATTGGGATTTTTTCAATTTTAGCACTGAAGGAGAGAGACCTTCGAACAATTTTCGCCTATTCAACGCTCGCTCAATCTTCGTATGTCCTTCTTGCAATCACAACGCCAAATATTTCGGCAATTTCCGGCGGAATTTTGCATATAATTCATAATATGATTTGCAAATTTGGTTTGTTTGTGATAATCTGCCAAGTTTATAACTCCTCTAGAACGCACAACATTTCAACGATTCACCACCTTGCAAAAAATAAGGTTATTTCATTGTGTTTTTGCATTTTATGTATGGGGTTGATCGGTCTGCCATTGACATCAGGCTTCGTCACAAAATTCTACATGTTCCAAGGTTTGATTGAAGAAAAGCGGTTTGTTGTTATTGCGTTTTTCATCGCAGGTTCGCTTTTGAGTATTTTATATTTCTGGAAAATAATTCAGCAAAAATTCTTCATCGCACCTGAAAACACGAGCAACACAAGCCCAAATATTCTTCAATTCTCAACAGTAAGTGAGGTCGCAATCGTTCTCACAACAATCACTTGCATTTTTTTTGGAGTATTCACACATTTTACACTTGCAAAATCACAAACCCTTGCAACAATATTTTTACAGAATTTATCTTAATTTACGCCATATGAAAACATTAAACGAAATGAAATTGGAGATTTCTCAAGTGCAAACAGCACACGAACTTCTGAATGTCAAAGCAAGTTTCATTGGTAAATCAGGTTTCATTACCGAGGAATTCAAAAACATGAAAGACCTTACAATCGAGCAAAAAAAGCAGAAAGGTCAAGAATTGAACGAACTTAAAACTGCAATTGAAGAAGTCGTTGAAACGCAAATGAAAGCGATAAAAATCCGCCAAATTAACGAAACACTCGCAAACGAGAAAATCGACATAACAACTCCATCACTTGCAAAAGAAAAAGGCTCAGTTCACCCAACATCGTTCGTTGCAAACGAAATTTACTCATTTTTTGCAAAATATGGCTTTTCAGTGCAAGATGGACCAGAAATTGAGGACGATTACCATAATTTTGAAGCCCTGAACTTTCCGGAATTGCATCCGGCGAGAGCAATGCACGACACATTCTACATCGAAAACTCCCAAGAACTTCTTCGAACCCACACATCTTCCGTGCAAATTCGTCAAATGCAGGCGAAAAATCCGCCATTTCGCTTTCTTTCAATCGGAAAAACTTACAGATGCGATTCCGACCGCACTCACATTCCAATGTTTCATCAAGCTGAAGGCGTTTGCGTTGAGGAAGGTATTTCCCTTTCTCACATGAAGACAATTGTTGAGGACTTCCTTCTGCATTTTTTCAACGACGCAGCCAGCAATAGTAAGGCAAAAATTCGCTTCCGTTCAAGCTTTTTCCCATTCACGGAGCCTTCTTTTGAGGTTGATATCGATACCGGAAACGGCTTTTTGGAGGTCATGGGTTGCGGTATGATTCACTCAAATGTCCTAAAAAATTGCAATATTGAGCCAAAATACTCAGGATTCGCCTTCGGAATGGGTCTTGAACGCCTTGCGATGCTGAAATACGGCATTTCAGATGTCAGAGACTGCATTTCTTCATCGCCACAATGGCAAAAACACTTTGGGTTTTAAAAAAGTTTGCAATTTGCGTAATTTCGTGGTATTGTTGTGAGTAACTAATAATTTTCTATGCATTCCAACAGCTTCTTGAGTGATATTAAAGCCAACTTGGTGACGGTAATAGCGACTTTGCTGGTGGAAGAACGAGGTCTCATGGGTTCCGTTATGATGCTCGCACAACCGATAATTCACATTTGACGCCAGTACATCATCTCGGAACGGTGAATGTTCATAATAGCAATGGTACTGAGTATTTTAGTGTTCAAACATACAAAGAGAGCACCCGCTAAACCCTAATTCCAACACGCAATTTCGCTGATCGCGACCGCGGGTTTTCGCGAACCTCGGCATCGGTTGGCTCGATGGGCTTTTTTGTGATAATTTCGAACGGTTTTTGGCTTTGAGCCTGAATTTCCTGCGAATATTTGTTCATTTTGACTTTTTTTTCGGAATTTTCCTCGAAAAAATTCTTCACGAGGCGATCCTCCAATTCATGGAATGAAACGCAGGCAAGTACGCCGTTTTTTTGCAAAATTTGTGTACTGGAGGCAAGTAGAAGCTCGATTTCCTCAAGTTCGTTGTTGACGAAAATGCGAATTGCCTGAAAGGTTTTCGTCGCTGGGTGAATTTTGTAATGTTGCGG
>CAMAVG010000067.1 GCA_945861605.1 Rickettsia typhi | reverse complement strand
CAGCAATGCAAGTGACAAAAAACCATTTCGACGCCCTAAACCTCAGCACGGAGGGACTCAGCGTTCTAAGAAACGGTCTTTGGAATGCCTCAAATACTCAAGGTGGAACATCGTATTCGGGGAGAATCGCCGAAGCAGGCTTTGAATTTGCGGGAAAGACGGGAACTGCACAGGTTGTTTCGAAGTATGTCAAGCTTGGAGCTGCTTACAAAGTTTTAGAGGAAAAACCCCACGGGCTTTTTGTGGGATTCGCTCCATTTCATGCACCAAAATTTGCCATAGCCACAATCTACCAAAATGGTGGATACGGAGCCTCATGCGCATTGCCGTTTTCGCGAAAAGTGCTTTATTACGCACAAAAACTTTACACGGCAAACAATGAAATCGCGGAAAAATTCCGAGAAGACCAAAAACCAAAGCCAATCAAGCCCATAATGCAAGAACGCGATGAAGTCTTGACTGATGACGCAATTAAAACCGAAGAATAGTATATGAAACGCAATCAAACAATTTGCATAGCAATCGATAAAAGCGACGACGATTTTGATTTACTCCAATTCGCATCGCAATTCCCAAGCAATGTTATGTTTAAAATTGGACTTGAATATTTTACGAAGTTTGGCTCAAAGGGAATTGCAGATTTAACCCATGATGTCTTTCTTGACCTCAAATTCCACGATATCCCAAACACCGTTGCTCATGCTGTTAAAAGTGCTTGCTCAATCAAAAATGTGAAATTATTAACAATTCACGCAAGTGGAGAGGGAGAAATGATTAAAGCAGCAGTGAAAGCTCGCGATGATGCAAATTCGCAGGTGAAAATTATTTGTGTAACAAAGTTGACAAGCCAGAAATCTTCAATTGGGGAAGTGCTTGAACTTGCAAACATTGCGTTTGATTCCGGTGCTGATGGAATTGTTTGCTCGGCGATGGAAGTTGCCTTTGTGCGTGAAAAATTTGGCGAAAAACCGATTATAATAACGCCCGGAATTCGCCCGATTTGGTACGAAACAAAAGACGACCAAGTTCGAATTGCAACGCCAAAACAAGCATTTGCGGATGGTTCCAGCATTATTGTGATAGGGCGACCAATCACGCAAAGTGAAAATCCCGTTAAGGCTTATGAGATGGTTTTGGAGGAGGTTGCCCTCCAAAAATGACTACTTATAAACCCCGCAGATTTTATCCAGCAATGAAATTGCATCAGATTTTGACCTTTGGAAAGCATTTCTTCCAATAATCGAACCATTTCCGCCACCTTTTGCGATTTCGCGAATTTCTTCAAGAACAGCTTCTTCGGATTTAGCCTCTCCACCAGAGAAAATCACAATTCTGCGACCATTAAAACACGAACGCTTAATTAGTGCAATTCTGCTTGAAAGTGTTGAGAAATCTTGTCCTTCTAGTAATTTTATAGCGTTTTTTTCGAATAATGTTGCTTTTGGCGGCTTAACTTTCACAATGTGAGCACCCAAAAGGCAGGCAATATGTGCAGCGTAAGAAACAACATCAAGGGAGGTTTCATGTTCTTTTGGAAGGTCTCCACCGCGAGGGTACGACCAAACGACGCTGACCAAACCATGCGATTTTGCCTCTGCGATAACCTCGCGAACTTCTTCATACATTTCGAGGGATTGATCCGACGATGGGTAAATTGTGAATCCAATTGCATTGCAACCAAGGCGAAGGGCGTCCTTAATTGTTGCTGTGACGGCTTGGTTTGTGTCTTGACCTTTTTGCATCATTGAATTGTTGGAATTCATTTTTAGGATAAGTGGAATTTGCCCTGCGAATGTATCAGCACCTGCTTCAATCATGCCAAGTGGGGCGGCAAATCCGTTCAGTTTCGCATCAATTGCAAGTTGGAAGTGGTAGTGGGGATCAAACGATGCAGGATTTGGGAAAAACGAGCGTTCAGGTCCGTGTTCAAAGCCTTGGTCGACGGGTAGAATCACAAGCTTTCCAGTGCCGGCAAGTGTTCCGGATTCAAGGAATCTATAAAGATTCGCCTTGGTTGCTGGGGAGTCTGATTCGTAATTCGAAAGAATTTGTTTTGTAATTTGTGACATATTGAAAAAGATTAAATTTTTGCGTCTAATTTGTTGTAAATTTCCTTGTTGAGAGTGCCTTCAGATGCGTCAACTATGACGGCGGCGAGGACATCTCCCGTTGCGTTCAACATTGAGCGAACCATGTCCAAGAATCTGTCGATACCAACATAAACGGCAACATATTCGGGTGGAACGCCGATTGCGATTAGGATTACGGGCATCATAACAAGTGATGCTGCCGGAATGCCGACTGCTCCCATTGTAAGCATAATTGAAAGAACGATGATTTGAATGTATTGTGCCATTCCAAGGTTCGCACCGTAAATTTGTGCCAAGAAAATTGAAGTTGCTCCAAGATGTAGGGCGGTGCCGCTCATGTTGAATGCTCCGCCGAGTGGTACAGCAAGGGAGGCAGTGCTTTCACTTACGCCCATTTTCTTTTCGGCAACCATTTTTGCAAGTGGAATTGCGGCAGCAGAAGAGCTTGTTAGAAAGGCGAAGGATTGAACCTCAAAAACTTTTTTGAAAAACGGCAGGGGGTTGAGCCCATAAGCAAGAAGTGTTATTCCGTAGAATACATAGCCGACAACGAATCCGCATCCATATATTATGAGTATGAGGTAAATCAATGATTTCAGCGTTGCAAGTTCTTGTGTTCCGGCAAGATACGCCATGATTCCAAAAATTCCAAATGGTGTGAACTTTATGACGAGGGCGATCATTTTGAAGACTACCTTGGACATTGAATCAATTGCACGAACGATGTTCCCTGTTTCGGAGGAAAGCTTGTTGACGGCAAGTCCAAAAAAGCAGGAGAAGACTAGAATCTGAATGATATCAGATTTTGCAAACGCGGCGAAAATGTTTTCAGGGAAAATGTGGAGAATCATTTCGCTTGCGGTGATTTTTGAAGTATCCATAACTTGTACGGTTGAAGCACCAAGCATTTCAGGGGAAATATTAATTCCAACACCTGCTTTCATTGTTACTGCGACAAAAATTCCAAACGCGGCAGTAATTACCGTTGCGATTTTATAAAAAGCAATTGATTTCAACGCAACCTTTCCCATTTTCCCAGCGCTTTGCATTGAACAAAATACATGAGTCACCGTTACGAAAATTAATGGGGCGATTGTCATTTTAATCATTTTCAGGAAGATGTCGCCAAAGATTCTTAAGAACGCAACTTTTTCTTTGAATATAAAGCCAAATGCAAGACCCAAGACCAGACTTAAAATTATTTGCTTTGGTTGTGACATATTCAAAAGCTTCTTAAGTACATTCATTGGCGAATCAAAAGTTGTTTGTAACGCACATTTCGCTTTCCAAATAAAATGTCAAGAAATAATTCTTGACAACCACCAAAATGTGTGTTATTGTTGTTTAAAAATTAATTTAAAGGATATGCTACAGGAGTTTAATCAGTCCAAAGAAACACATAAAAACCATATTAACAGTTTGTACAAAAACAAAGAATTTATGTCAAATGTTGGATATCTTGCAGAGTTGCAAGTGTTGCAACCAAAGACGAAAGAGCTTATCAAAACTTACAATCATAATATCAAAGCACAGAAAGGAAGGATTGTTATGAAAGCTATTGCTCAAAGTATCACGAAAAATAATGGGAAATACTCAGAGGGATATGCCATTAAGTTTGTAGAACAGGAACTTTTGGTTGAGCGACACAATAATCAAATGAACGATCGCGAGAAGGTTAAAAATCTCTTTGCCACGTTTGCCAATCGCGACAAAGATGTGTTGCAAAAAGAATTAGACAAACTAGCACAGCAAGAAGAGACAAAAGCAGATCCAGTGGTGCCGAAAAGCATACTCGATCAGCTGTTCGGCAGACCACAAGCATTAAAAAAAATTCTGGCATTACCAGAAGTTAAGGAAAAATACGATGAATGCGTGGGGTTACTTCTCGAAGATAAGCGTCAGAATTTTGATAGTATGATTCTTAGGAAATGCCAAGACGGTATTACCAAGGATACTGTACTCGCTGAAATTCAGAAACTCAAAGAAAGAATGGACAAAATACAAGAAAATCAAAAGAAAGCAAAAGAGGGTGAAAAATCACAAGTAGAATCACATGTAGACAATTCAGAAGGTAATTTGATGAGTGAAGAAACCCCTACTCAAACCCTTCCTTCGCTCCCTCACGCAAAATCTATGACAGACCTTAATTCACAGACAGCACTCAATACAGCTAGTAACACAAACATCACTCATAAAACTGGAATTGTTAGTGCTTTGACACAAGCGGTTGAGTACTTTCGCAATTGTTGTTCCACTCAATCGGTCGATACTCGTCATGAAATACGCACTGCAATGTCTCAAAATACGTTGCAGCGACTAGCATTCCCTGGCGTTAGTTCAATAAGTTCAATCAAATCTGCTAGATTCAATAGTAATGATGTAGACATTTTCGGCAAATCAATCAAACATGCTGTAGGCCTGCCACCACAACTAAAGGATGACGTATTTCGCCAGATTACCAATTTGAAGTCATATAGCATCGTGCAAGACGCAACGAAAATACAACCAACGCTAATCCCATCAGCGTCTAATTCATCAGCTCGTAGCATCTCAAAATAAATTCTTGACATTTCTTGAAATCGTGATGATTATGCCGCATATATAATATATTATACACAAATGACGACGGTTCACCCAACGGCAATCATTGAGGGAAATGTTCAGTTGGAGGACGGCGTTAACATTGGCGCTTATTGTTATCTCTCCGGAAATGTTAAAATTGGGAAGAATACTATAATAAAACACCATGTTTCAATTGAGGGCAACACCACTATCGGTGAAAATTGTGAAATTTTCCAATTTGCCTCAATTGGTTCCAAACCTCAGGATTACAAATTCAAAAACGAGGAAACCTTTCTTGAAATCGGAAACGGTAATATGATTCGCGAATATGTGACAATTAATCCCGGCACTGGATTTGGCGGCGGATTAACGAAAATCGG
>CAMAVG010000066.1 GCA_945861605.1 Rickettsia typhi | reverse complement strand
CAAATGTTAATGATATCCCGCGAATTTTAAGGGAAGCGTTTTTGATTGCGAAATCAAAAAAACCGGGCCCTGTATTGGTTGATATTCCAAAGGATATTCAAAATCAGGAATTTACGGGTTCTTTTGAAGAAAAACCGCGAAATATTATTGCAAAAAAATGCGAAAATGCAAAAATTGATTTCGATTGCATCAAAAACGCAATTCAATTAATGCAAAAAGCACAAAAGCCTGTGTTTTATATCGGCGGCGGGGTTGTTAACGCAAATGCAAGTAAGCCACTGCTTGAACTCGTAAACAAAACCGGTTTTCCGTTCACTTGCACTCTCATGGGGCTGGATTCCCTTCCCGCAAGTCATCAAAACAACCTTCGAATGCTTGGAATGCATGGTTCAATTGAGGCAAACCTTGCAATGCACGAAGCGGATTTAATAATCGCAATTGGTTCAAGATTTGACGACCGCATTACAGGCGACACTCGCAAGTTTTCCCCAAATTCTAAAAAAATCCATGTTGATATCGACGATGCTTCGATTAACAAAATCATCACAATTGATGTCAAGCTTCTTGGTGATGCAAATGAAATTGTTGAAGCACTTTTGAGCGAATGGATTTCACAAAATGCAAAATCGCAGAATATCAATCCGTGGCTTGAAAAAATTCAAAACTGGAGGAACGAAAACTCATTTACATATTCACAGCCAAACTCAAATCCAATTCTTCCACAACACGCAATTTCCACAATTAACAAATTAACAAAACACCTCAATCCAATTATCACAACGGATGTCGGTCAGCATCAAATGTGGGCAGCGCAATATTTCGAATTCGAAAAACCTCGCCATTGGTTGACAAGTGGCGGCCTTGGAACAATGGGATACGGACTTCCCGCCGCAGTCGGCGCGCAAGTTGCAAATCCCGAAAAGCTTGTTGTTTGCATAAGCGGAGACGCCTCCATCTTGATGAACATTCAAGAACTTTCCACAATTTGCCAATATCGACTGCCAATCAAATTGTTCATTATCAACAATTCTTACATGGGAATGGTAAAACAATGGCAGGATCTCTTCTACGAAAACCGCTACAGCCAATCATACACCGATTCCCTTCCAAACTTTGAAACACTTGCGGAATCTTTTGGAATCAAGGGAATTACATGCGTCAATGTTAATGAACTTGAGGGCAAAATCACTGAAGCACTTTCGCACAATGGTCCCGTTGTGTTTAACTGCATTGTTTCACAAAATGCACATGTAATGCCAATGATTCCAGCCGGCGCAGGACACAACGAACTTGTTAAGAAATAAAATGATCATTAATATTATTATCGCAATCCTTCTTCCAATTTATGCCCTCGCACAGGATATCTCAGAATTGCCACAGGGTGTTGAATCAAGTGCAACGAATATTGTTGCGAATGTTGAAAAAAAATCAAGCGATGTCATATCCGATTGCATAAAGGATACTCCGCACTTGCAAACTGTTTATGCACACAGCAATGTTCAGGAAATACTCAACAGCAAATTCAATTCTTCCTCAAAGTGTGAATTAATAACCAAGGAGCTTGAACACATTCACGAAGCACATAAATCAATCGCCGATATCGTAAACAGTGAAATGTGCTTAAACCCTGTTCATGATTCCACCGCCGAGCAAAAAAGAAAAATACTGGAAGACGCCTACAGCAAATCATCACAAGAATACGCAAAATTCTTCGCATACGATGAAACACTCGCAAAATTTGAGGATTGCTTCTCTCATTACAACAACGCCTCGACTTTACAAGTCCTCGCAAATGAAGCTGAAGTGAAGAAGGCTTCGGCAAAAGCAAAAAGAAAAATTCTCGAAATACACGATCTTCTTGGCTTCTACGGCGAAAACAAAGGTGCGACAGGCTCCGATATTCCAGCCCTTATTTCCGATATTGAAAATAAAAATATTACCCTCAAGGAAGGAAAATCGTACGCTGTTATTGAGGAAGAGCAAACAAAATGGCAGTTTCGCAGTGCAATAATTGGATACATCATATACTCATTCGACGGCAACAACATCGCACTTCCATTTGTCAAAGGCGTAAGCTATTCATGCGATAAACTTCCATATACAATATTTAAGCTTGAAAAAAAGATTGAAATTCCAGAAAAGGAATCTACCATCTATCTTTTAGAGCCACTAGAATAACCATATAACTTATTGAATATTTTATGAGACGAATCGTCGTAACAGGCATGGGCGTTGTAACATCCATTGGTCTAACACTTGAGCAAAACTGGAAAAATATTATTTCAGGAGTATCCGGAATTTCCAAAATTGAATCATTTGATACATCAAACATTCCCGTCAAAATTGCGGGTGAGATCAAGGAGCCGGGGCAAACTCCAAACGAAGCAGGGTTCGTTCTGAACATTGAAGACTTCGTTGACCCAAAAGACATCAAAAAAATGGATAAATTCATGGGATATGCACTCGTTGCAACAAAAGAAGCATTGGAACAGGCTGAATGGTCACCGGAAACCGACGATGAAAGAGCAAGAACCGGCGTAATTATCGGCTCGGGAATTGGCGGACTTCTAACCATTGAATCAAATGCGAAAAAAATGTTTGAAAAATCGCCAAAATTCATCTCTCCGTTTTTCATTCCAGCTTCAATCATCAATCTTGCATCCGGATATGTCTCAATGAAATACGGGTTTAATGGACCAAACTGTGCAGTAACAACCGCTTGTGCGACGGGTGGTCACGCAATATATCACGCATCGCATATTATCAAAGCAGGCGATGCCGATATTATGATTGTTGGTGGTGCGGAAGGCTGTATTTCGGAACTTGGTCTTGCAGGTTTTGCAAATGCAAAGGCGTTGTCACGCTCATTTGAAGATGAACCACACCGTGCTTCACGCCCTTGGGATAAAGACCGCGACGGCTTTGTTATGGGGGAGGGTGCCGGAATTCTTGTTCTTGAAGAATACGAACACGCAAAAAAACGAGGTGCTAACATCATTTGTGAAGTTTATGGTGGTGGTGCTTCAGGCGATGCCTACCACATAACCGCCCCTCATCCAGAAGGATTTGGTGCAAAATTGGCGATGCAAATGGCTATCAAAAACGCTGGAATTGACATTGCAGACATTGGTTACATCAACGCACACGGAACATCGACCCCACTTGGCGACATGGCCGAACTCAATGCCGTTCGCGAAGTTATTGGTGCGGTAAATTCAAACATTGTAATGTCATCGACGAAATCCGCGATTGGTCACTGTTTAGGAGCAGCCGGCGCAATTGAAGCGATTTATTCAATTATGGCACTAAACACTGGGGATATTCCACCAACGCTGAACCTTGAAAAACCAGATGATGGACTTGAAGGTTTTGATTTAATGCCGTTGAAATCAAGAAATGTTGGCGAATTGAAGGCGGTTCTTTCGAATTCCTTTGGCTTTGGCGGAACAAATTCTTCGGTGATTTTTGGAAAGGTTAGATAGCGTATGAAAATAATGCAAGGCAGATGTGCCGATTGTGGAATTGTGAAAGTGCAAATTAACACAATAAGCCACATTTTGCATTTATTTCTCTCGCTTTTCACCTGCGGATTGTGGATTTTCGTCTGGCTTTTGCGGGCAATTTTTTCGCAAGAAGCAAGGTGTTCAAAGTGCGGCAAAAGTTTGGGCTTTTTCTGGAGGTTCAAAGTGAGATAATGTAATGAATAAAAAATGAATGCAATGCAAATCAGAGAATTAAACCATCACGATTGCGGCGTCATCAGTGGTGCATTTTTTGCAATTGGCTGGAATAAACCCGTGGAATTATTACAGAAATACCATCGAGAACAAGAAAGTGGATTGAGGCAGTGTTTTGTTGCATTTGAAAACGATAATTTTTTGGGATATTGCACTATTTTGCGTAAATCAAAATACGAACATTTTGCAACGAAAGAAATTGCAGAAATATCAGATTTGAATGTTTTACCATCGCATCAAAGCCGTGGAATTGGAGCACAATTGGTTCAAGAGTGTGAAAAATATGTGAAAACGACCTTGAAAATGAATAAAATCGGTTTAGGTGTCGGCTTAACAGCGGACTATTCCAACGCATTGAATTTGTATCTTAAACTTGGATATCAATTTGATGGATATGGCGTTGCATATTGCGGAAAAACTTTAAAATATGGCGAAACAACAACCATTGACGATGAAATGAATTTATATTTAACAAAAAATATATGAAAAAACAATACCAACCCCTAGAAAACGAAACATTTCCGGAAATTGAAAAGAAAATCGCCAAATTTTGGGAAGAAAATAAAATTTTCGAACGCTCGGTTGAGGAAGCTGGCAATGTGGATTTCGTGAATTTATATGTGGAGCAAGTTGAAGAAAAACATCTGGATTTCCTTCACAAACTTTACAACAACAAAAAAGTTCGTGAATTTTATTCGTATCTTGAAAATCAATTTCCAACAAAAGAACAGGTTTTGAGCGAAATTCAATTGTATAAAAAACAGGCGGCATTTGGTCTTCCACGGTTTGCACTTTTTGAAAAAGCAACAGGAAGTTTCGTTGGAACAGCAGGTTTGAGCTTTTTTGACCCAAATCAAAGTGATATACACAGCGGGAAAATTGAAATTTCGTACCTAATTGAAGAAGATTTTTGGGGCAAGGGCTATGCAAAAGAAGCGGCAAATGTGTTGATATCCATCGCATTTAACAAATTGAAGTTGAAAGAAATTTATGGCTACACACTTTCAAGCAATTTGGCATCGCAGACGGTTTTGCAAAAAATGGGCTTTACTTTCGTTGAAAAAAGCAATTATCACCCAAGGGCGAGTAAAACTAAAATATACGAAAACTGCTCGTACAAACTGGAAAACAAGCAGAACAAATTCATATTCTACGACGGCCCTCCATTTGCAAATGGTCTTCCGCACTATGGTCATTTATTGACATCGTTCATCAAGGATATTTACGCCAGATATCAAACAATGAACGGCAAAAAAACAGAACGAAGATTTGGCTGGGATTGCCACGGTCTGCCAGCTGAAATGGAAGTTGAAAAACAGCTTGGAATTCAAGGGCGTGTTGATATCACCAAATACGGAATTGAACCCTTCAATGAGCAATGCCGAACATCTGTGATGAAATACGCATCAGATTGGGAAAACTACATTC
>CAMAVG010000065.1 GCA_945861605.1 Rickettsia typhi | reverse complement strand
GTCACAAAATTTGCCGAAAATCGCTTTTTTGTTGTGTGGAATGCCTCACGCAAAAATGTCGACCTCGCCCATTTACTCCAAAACTTCCCAAAAACACAATTTCAAAACTTGGAAACTCGTGCTTTAATTGCTGTGCAAGGTCCTGAAGTTTTCAGCGTTCTTTCGTCAATCTTCCCTGAAATTTCAGAAATTGGATACATGACCGCCAAGGAAATTTCGCATTCAAAATACGGAAAAGTAATACTAAGTCGCACAGGATACACCGGCGAAAAAGGATTTGAGGTCTCAATCGAGGAAAATTTTGCCAACGACCTATGGTCACAACTTCTCTCAAACGAAAAAGTTCGCCCAATTGGCCTTGGAGCACGCGACTCCCTGCGTCTTGAAGTCGGATATCCACTCTATGGAAACGATCTAAACTCCGAAACAAACCCAATCTCGGCTGGGCTTTCATGGGTTATGTCAAAAAATCACACTGGGTACATCGGCGCCGAAAAAATACCACAATCTCCATCAACGAAACGCGTCGGAATTTTACTCCAAGACAAAGGCGTTCTTCGTGCAGGATACGAAATTTTCAACGCAAACGGTGAAAAAATTTCCGTCCTAACAAGTGGTGGCTACTCACCTGTTTTGGAAAAATCCATCGGGCAAGCATACTTACCCTCAGAATATGAGTTTGGTCACGAAGTTTTTGTGGAAATTCGCGGGAAAAAATTGAAAGCGGTCGCTCACGGAATTTCATTTATAACAACTAACCCGAGGTAAATGTTTTTACTCTGCATTGCAGTTAATTTATTGCTTTTTCCTTTCATAAAAACGCGGAATTCAAGCAATTCATTCACATTTCGCGGTGCATTGAAATACTACACGCCAAGCCTTCGTTTCTACAGATACACATTCATTTATGTATCATTTTTTTTGGGAATCGTCTCATTTGCGATTTTGAATGGCATTTTTGCATTTGGTTTGTACACAACAATGCTTGCAATATTTTTCACAATTTATCGCAGGAAAATCCTTGAAGAGCAGACGCTTTTTTCACAAATTGCACCACAATTTCGCAAATATTTTAAGTACATAAAGGACCCAAAAACCTTCTCCGATTCAATCGTGTACTTCACAATCGTGATTTTATCATTTGCGACAATCGCCATCGCATTGGTTATCGTTGTTGCTATTTTTAAGGAATTTTTTGCGTTTTTGCAGTCGGTAAAATTAACGGATTTCCTTTTTGGAACATATTGGTGGCCAAGCGAATACGAACTTCTAAGCGGAAAAGCCTTTGGAATTCTGCCACTTTTTGCAGGAACGATTATGACATCGCTAATTGCAGTCACATTCGCAACACCAATAGCAATAATGGTTGCAATTTACACCGCAGAATACGCTTCTTCAAAATTTTGCGGGAAAGTCAAGTTCACGCTGGAGATTCTCGCCAATATTCCAACTGTTGTGTACGGTTTTTTCGCAGCATTCATACTATCACGCTGGCTTTACACCGCATCAAATGCACTGAATTATCAATCGTTTTCGGCAGAAAGTGCATTGGTTTCGGGAATAGTCATCGGCGTAATGGTCATGCCATATATGATAACCCTCATCGACGACGCATTTCGCGCCGTGCCATCGGAAATTCGCCAAACGGCAGTCAGTTTGGGTGCGTTAAAGCATGAGATCGTCCTCAATATTTTGCTCAGCATTATTACTCCATCGATAGTCTCCGTCGTGATCATCGCAATGTCGCGTGCAATTGGGGAGACGATGATCGTCGTTATGGCAGCAGGTTTAATGGCAAACATGACAATATCCCCGCTTGAATCAATTACAACGGCGACGGTGCAAATCGTCACAATTCTAACGGGAGATGTCGAATTCAACAGCCCAAAAACCCTTGCCGCATTTGCCATTGCGTCTGTGCTATTTTGTGCGACGCTAATCCTCAATACGATTTCAATCTGGGTTTCAAGAAAGTTCGAGGTTCGACTTTAATCCGCTACTTAATCACAAATTCAATTGCGTGAATTTGGCGGTCAATGTCCTCCTTCATTCTTTCGTTCACAACGCGATGCTTCTGCAACCTTGTCATTCCTTCAAATTCAGGGGATGATATCACCAGTTTCCAGTGGTCGCCATCGCCAATTGTGTCAATACATTCAAACTGTGCGTTTGGAAACTTTGCTTGAACAATGTTTTCAAGTTCATTTTTTTTGATTGACATTTTATAATTGTAATTAATTGTGAAGAATATATATTCAATATAAATATGAGGATATTGTCAAGAATTTTCTTTGCGTTTCTTTTTTTTCAAACAACATTTGGAAATACGGCATTTGCTGAGACAGGCGGTGCATCGTGTGGTTTTAACATAACGTGCGTAAAAGGAATGGTGTGCGTTGGTTCGACTGGCACCGCGGACGATGGTCAATGTGTTTTAATGCCCATTGTGGTTAGTCTATGCACCGTATTTAACTGGATTCAAGACTACTCAACATATTTCATGATATTCGCCGTTGTGGCACTTGGTTTTGCGTTTTTCCTTGGAAAAATTTCATGGGGTATGATTATCTCCGTAATACTTGGCATCGCGGTAATTAAAGGTGCGATTTTGATCACACAAAAAACAACTGGAGTTTCAAACAACTATTGCAGTGCTGAATCAATGCAATCTTCAAGAGCATGCACCAATGCAGCGTGGATTCTCGACACAGCAAAATCACAAATTCCCGCAACAGCGGATTACAACACCGATCCCACAAACCTTTGCCCACAACCAATGCAATGTAAAAAACAAACATGCACGACTTACAACACATGGGGTATAAAAGGTAATGGATCACTTGAAAACAAACCAACGCTTGAAAGCGTGAACACCGAAAGAGCCAATCAAGGATATTCAGCGGTTGCATCAATATCAGGTGCGTATAAACTACGCGCAGGCAATGCAATTATTCCAGTCACACAAATTGCCACATACAGCGGCTTCATACCGCAGGACGCATACTACATATACACCGAAATCGCAGATATTCCACCAAGCAAAGAACTTTCGGAATCTTTTAAGCTTTATCTGAACTGCACACCAACTACACTAACAAGCACAAAAAACTTTTTGGTTTGTAGAAATTCTTGCACAGGAAACACGCAAACGATTCAAAGCTCCACAGCAACAACTTGCGCAGCTGCTGGTTTGTAAACATGAATATCATCATAATCTCTGGTTTTGATGCCACAGCATCTGCCGGACTTTTGCTCGATTCCCACACCGCCAAAACCCTTAATATTCAGCCATTTTGCGTACTTCCATCGCTTTTGGTGCAAAATCATGGCGGAATTTTTGGAAATCACGCGTTTCAAAAACATGCGTTTCAAAATCAACTTGATGCCATTCCATTTCAAACGCAATTTGTAAAAATCGGACTCCTCCAAACCATTGAGGCAATTGAAACTGTTGGCGAGTTTCTTGCAAAAAACAAGCCAATTGCGGTCGTTGATATCCCACTTGTTTCGTCCTCGGGGTTTATTCTTGTGGAAAAAATGGAGGAATACATTGCCGCATTTAAAACGCACATTCTTCCATTCACGCACATTTTCACGCCAAACCAATTTGAACTTGAGACATTTGGCGGAATTGATGAAATTTTTTCGCACGATTGCAAGCAGATTCTTGAAAAAGGCGGTCATATATTGGACGAAAAATATTCCATAGACACCCTGCACTATCGCACGCACAAAGTGGAATTTTCCCTTCCGCGAGTTGATTTTTCAGGCAATATCCGTGGCACAGGTTGCGCACTTTCAACCGCAATTGCGTGTTTTCTTGCACAGAATTTCAGCGTGGAATCGGCAATTGAAATGGCAAAAAACTTCGTGCATAATGGCATAATTAATTCCGTTAAAATTAATGAAAAAACGCGAGTTTTAAGGTTTTAGTCAAAGAATTTCCTTGCTTTTTGAACAATTATTGCGTGGAAACTAGTTAAAAACTGTTCACATTGCAATGATCCTTCGCTACTCAAACCCTGAAATGACAAAAATTTGGTCAGAGGAAAATAAATATCAAATTTGGTTTGATATCGAGATTCTGGCAGCACAAGAAATGGCAAAACAGGCAAAAAATGAGGAAATGCTCTCCCGAGTTTTAGAAATTAAACAAAAAGCGAGCTGGTCAGTGGAGAGAATCTCCGAAATTGAATCAGTTACAAAGCACGATGTCATTGCCTTTTTAACAAATATTTCGGAATCAGTTGGTGGCGATGCAACAAAATATCTACACCTTGGAATGACAAGCTCGGATTTGCTCGATACCACCCTCTCCTACCAAATCAAGCAATCAGGTGAAATTTTACGCTCCGATATCACCGCACTTTTGGAAGTTCTCAAGGAAAAAGCGTTGAAATATAAGGATTCCGTCTGCATCGGTCGAAGCCATGGAATTCACGCCGAACCTGTGACATTTGGGTTGAAATTTGCCGGTTTTTACGAAGAATTCAAACGCAATCTGAAACGCCTCGATTACGCCCTCGAAGACGCTTGCGTTTGTGCAATATCAGGTGCCGTTGGAACTTATGCCAACATTTCGCCGAAAATTCAAGGATATGTCGCAAAAGAACTTGGTTTGACAGAAGAAACCGTCTCAACACAGGTAATTCCACGCGACCGCTACGCCAATTTTTTCAACTGCCTTGCGTTAATTGCCTCATCAATTGAACGAATTGCAACAGAAATTCGCCATCTTCAACGCACTGAAGTTCTTGAAGCAGAAGAAGCCTTCACAAAAGGGCAAAAAGGATCTTCAGCAATGCCACACAAACGCAATCCGGTATTGAGCGAAAACCTTACAGGACTTGCAAGAATGGTTCGTTCGTACTGCATTCCCGCGATGGAAAATGTCGCACTTTGGCACGAACGCGATATTTCCCACTCATCAGTTGAACGATTCATCGCCCCAGATGCCTGCATCACGCTTGATTTTGCCCTGAAACGCCTTACCGGTTTGGTAAAAAATTTGATGATATACGAAGAAAATGCAATTCGCAATATGAACAAGTTGAAGGGGTTGATTTTCTCGCAACGAGTAATGCTTACGCTAATCGAAACAGCAGGTGTGAACAGGGAAGACGCCTACCGAATCGTTCAAGAAAACGCGATGAAAATCTGGGAGGAAAGGACTCAAAACGATTTCAAAACCCTGTTAATTGAAAACCCT
>CAMAVG010000064.1 GCA_945861605.1 Rickettsia typhi | reverse complement strand
TGACGATTCTATCATCGGCAAGAGTGCACAGGAAAACGCCGATGCTTGCTTGCGATTTTTTGAAAATCCTGTGCAAAATGGGATTGAAAACACACTTTTTCACACGATTTGCCTCAATTGTGGAATGGCGGCGAGTCTTTTTGGCGTTGCGATGAATATTCGCGAAGGAGTTGATTTGGCACGAAGTGTACTTATTGCAAAGAAACCTTTGGAGGTTTTGCACGGAATGAGGAATTTTGAATCTCTCTAAAGAATTCGATGAAGCAGAAGTGGAAGCGAGAAAATCGCAACCACTTCTTTAAAGCACTATATTGCTTTAAGGTTGATAGCAGATTGCTTACCGTTAGCTTCCTCAATCTCGTATGAAATTCTTTGACCGTCTCTCAATGTTGACATTCCGCTTTTTGTTACTGCGCTTAAGTGTACAAAGATATCTTTTGAACCGTCTTCTGGTGCGATGAATCCGTATCCTTTTGTAGCGTTAAACCATTTAACCGTTCCTGTTTGTGTTTGTGACATTTTGTAAAGTATATATTATTGTTATTATTAACAATTCAGAATTTGTGAAAAAAAATAAAAAGCAAGGAAAATAACCGATTTATGC
The DNA here is from genome assembly GCA_945861605.1 of Rickettsia typhi. Taxonomy (GTDB): domain Bacteria; phylum Pseudomonadota; class Alphaproteobacteria; order Rickettsiales; family Deianiraeaceae; genus CAJQOT01. The sequence continues at coordinate 4,663 of CAMAVG010000064.1, read as the reverse complement.
AATTATTATTTATAAAAGCATTATTGGAGAATAATATGCCGTTTTGCTTGTCAACAATATTTTCAAAAGTTTTCTTGACATTTCTCAAATTGTGAACGGAAAATAGTGTATTATCTGTACAATACAAGGCCAATGAAATTACTGGAAAAGAATTTGAAATCAATCATCGCATTATTCCTTATCGCAACTTCTGTTTTGATGCTCGAAACCCAATCATTTGCTGAAAATCAAACGCTGGAAAACATCAATTCTTCTCAAATCAATAAAAATAATTCAACAACAACGGTCGATAATGTTGTAAAAAGAAACGATAACACCGTCGATTACTTCATCTGCCTGTTGATAATTGTTCTGACGGGGAAAATTGCACGGGTAATTTTTGCTTTAGCAATTTTTGCGTGGGGCGTTTTATTCTTCATGGGCAAGGTTTCATGGCAAATTTTCGTTGTGACATCCGTCGGCATTGCTTTGGTTTTTGGTGCAGCTTCAATTGTAATTTCAATTTTGCCTCGTGCAACACAAGTAGTCGATAACTCCAGCGGAACGCCGGTTATTAAAACAAAAACCACAAGCCAGTTAATACGCGAACACTGCCCTGAAATTGGATACTAAGCCTTCTTTTTATTATAAAGCTCTGCAATTTCCACGGAATACTTACTCATAACATCGCTTCTGCGAAGCTTCATTGATGGCGTGATGACATTGTTTTCAACTGTTGGCTTTTCTTGTGTGAGGTGAAAATACTGCACGCATTCCCAGTGCTCAAGGTTTTTGTTTGCGTTGGAAATTTCGACCTTAATTGCTTCAAAATCCGTTCTTTGAGTAAACAAAACGGCAACGGTGTAAGGCTTTCCTTCGGCAATGACGCAGGAATTCTCAACGCCTGAAATCTCGTTCAAAAGTCCTTCAATTTTTACAATATTCACAAATTTCCCGTTTGCGTTTTTGCATTGCTCTTTGATCCTCCCCGTGACTGTTAAAAATCCCGATGAATCAATCGTGCCGATGTCTCCCGTTTGGAAGAATTCTTCCGCATTTCGCTTTTCGTGGTTAAGATATCCACCAAAAATACTTCCACCACGCACGCAGATTTCGCCAATTTCTGAAATCTTGACTTCAACGCTTGAAAATGGCTTGCCAACTGTGAAGATTTTATCGCTTATTGTCGTGTTTGAAGCAATGACTGGTGAGCATTCCGTCATTCCATAGCCTTGGAAAAATGGCAGTTTGGCGTTTCTGAAAAAGATTTCCTCCCGCTCGTTTAACTTCGCACCACCGCAAACAATGCAGGACATATCCCTTCCGAAGATTTGCCTCACTTTTTTGAAAAATATAATTTCCAAAATTGGACGAATTAATGGGTGAATTTTGGATTGCGTCGATGCAATTTCAAAAAGAGGAAGCAGAATTTTTTGCACAATTCGTGGCTTTCCTTCCACTTGATTTTTGATTTTTGAATAGACTTTTTCTAAAACTCGCGGAACGATTGTGATAAGATTTGGTTCAATTTTTTTAATGTATTTCAAAACATTTGCTATGTCATTTATGAAGAAAATGCTCACACCCTTGGAGAGGAAAAAGTAGATAATCGTTCGCTGATAAACATGTGCGAGGGGAAGAATCGATATTGCTTTATCGCATTCCTTGGCGTTGAAAAATGCGGTGTGGATATCTGAAATTTGGTGTGCAAGGTTTTGATATGTCAACACAACACCTTTTGGGTTGCCTGATGTCCCTGATGTGTAGATTATCGTTGCAATTTCCTCCTGTGGAATTTCAAAAATTGGCAGTTCAATTTGATGATCCTCTTCGATGATCTGCCAGATTGTTTTGATTTCGGGGAATTTTTTGCTTTTGTAAAACAGGAAAACATTTTGAAATTTGTGGCTTGTTGATCCTAAAAGTTTTTCCAGAACTTCATCATTTTCAACAATTAAATGCTTGGGGGCGGAATCCTCGATTTGGAAATTCAGAGTTTGATTTGAAGAATTGTGAAAAAGCGGAATTGTAACAATTTGGGAATTGATGCAGGCGATATCGCATAAAATCCATTCAATGCATGGCTGGGATATTATTGCGATGCGGTCGTTTTTTGAAATTCCGTAAAATGAGAAGGCTTTTTGTAAATTGTGTGAATGGCGGAAGAAATCGGAATATGAAATTTTATGCTTCCTGTTTTGAATAAACGAGTTTTGAAACGGTTTGAAAAATGACTGAAAGTTTTTCATTGAGACCCTTTAATAAAAATTAACTATATTTTAAATATGCAAAACTAAATGTCAAGAACTGCGAAATGTCAAGAACTGAGTAGACATCGGAAAATTTTTGCAAAATGCACTTAATTTTTGCAAAATGCACTTGAATATTATTTTTGTGCGACTATATTAAATTCATAAAATTGTTTTTTGGTGTATGAACAACATCATGTTATCTAAGTCACGATCAACCCCCTCTTCCGAAATTTCAAATTATATCTCATTCGTAAATTCCATTCCAATGTTGACGGATATCGAAGAAAAGTCACTGCTAATTGCTTTTAAGAACGGGAATCAACTTGCGGGGAAAAAAGTTGCTGAAGCGCATCTTCGCGTTGTCGTTCGAATTGCGATGCAGTTTCAGAAGTATTCCGCCAATTTGTGGGATATCATTTCCGAGGGGAACATTGGTCTTTTGAAGGCGTTGAAGAACTTTTCTGCGGAAAAAAATGTGAAGTTTGTCACTTACGCAAATTTATGGATCAAAGCCTCAATTCAGGAATTCATTTTGAAATCGTCTTCAATGTTGAAAATTAGCATTGGTTCAACGCAGAAAAAAGTTTTGTTTAATCTTGGAAAGGCAAAGGCTTCTTTGCGGAAAATTCACGGTGAAAATGGTGTCACAACGAAGCGACTATCCAACCTTTTCAGTGTTGAGGAATCCGAAATAATTGATATCTCAAACGCACTGAATTCAAACGGAAATTCCCTTGATACAACCGTTGGAAATGACTTTGAAAAACCTCAAACTGTTATGGATATCACTCAGTCTGAAATTGCGAATCCTGAAGAAAATTGCATTACACAGGAGGGAATCGACGCACAGAAATCGTTAATAGCAAAGGGTTTTGCAAAACTAAACGAACGCGAGAAAACCGTGATAACAAAACGCTTTTTGGCGAAAACACCATCAACACTTCTTGAACTTGCAAAAGAATTCAAGCTTTCAGTTGAAAGGGTGCGTCAAATTGAAGGCGAGGCTTTACGGAAAATGCGTAAGGTTTTATAGCACCACAAAACTCTTGACAATTCCACCCTTGAAATGCAATATCAAAGAAAATCTACAATTCAATGGCACAAATTCCAACAAAAGCACAGGTTAAGGCACAAAACCAAATGCGAATAGTCAACAAGAAGGCTCGTTTTAATTATTTTACTTACGATACCTTCGAAGCCGGAATCGTTTTGAAAGGTGCGGAAGTAAAATCGATTCGCCTTGGCAAGGTGGATATCTCCGAAAGCTATGTCTACATTACTAAAGACATGGAAGTTGAAATTCTTAACTGCACGATTCAAAACTATTCACACGCGACCCTCGAAGCACAGAAATTCGAAACAAAACGCCCGAAAAAACTGCTTTTGAATAAATCCGAAATTGCAAAAATTGCGGGGAAAATCAAAACCGGAGGCTTCACCGCTGTTGCTCTTTCACTTTATATCAACAAACGGCAGAAGGTTAAAATGGAAATCGCCCTTGCAAAAGGAAAAAAATTGCACGATAAACGCCAAACCCTCAAAGAAAACGATATGAAACGCCAAGAAAGGCAGGAAATCAAGGACGCATCAAGGGTATAAAATATGAAACACATAATTCTTTGCAATCTTGGGGGACCAAACGCCCGCAACCAAGTTCGTTTTTTTCTTTTTAATCTATTTCGCGATAAATACATAATCCCCCTGCCGTTTCCGTTTCGAATTATGCTCGCGTTTTTAATTTCAACGCTAAGATTTCGGAAATCGACAAGGGAATACGACAAAATGGGGGGTAAAAGTCCAATTTTGGAAAATACTCAAAACCAAGCAAATGCACTTCAAACGCTTCTGGGAAATGAATTCAAACTTCATGTTTCAATGCGTTACAACCACCCTTTCACAAGTGAAATCCTGAAAAACATCGCCAAAAATTACAAGGGCGAAAAAGTCATCTTCCTTCCGCTGTATCCGCAATTTTCCCTGACAACATCTCAATCTTCCATTGTTCAATTTGAAAATTTGGCAGAGAAAATGAAAATTTACAACATCGATTCCATTCGCCATTTCTACCAAAATGGGAAATATATTGAATCTTGTTTTTTGTGTGTGAAAAAGGCATTGAGCGAGTTTAAGAATCAGAATAAAACCGTGATTCTATTTTCCGCACACGGAATTCCTGAAGATTTTATTTCCAAAATGGGAGACCTATACCGCTCACACATCGAAGAAACTATGAAGATGATTTGGTCGAAATTGGAGCTGGAGAACCTTGAAAATACCACACACGAATTGGTTTTTCAGTCGCGAGTTGGTCCCAAACAGTGGCTGAAACCATATATTCAAACCGTTATTCCAAAATATGCGGGGTGGAACATGGTTGTTTTTCCAATCGCGTTTGTCTCGGAGCATCTTGAAACCCTTGTAGAACTTGACGA
>CAMAVG010000063.1 GCA_945861605.1 Rickettsia typhi | reverse complement strand
CACAACAACAATCAAAAGTTGAGGCACAACAAGCAAAATGACCATCAATGGCATCGATCCAGCCCTCAACAACGCAGGCTACGAAATCATTTCAAAAAACCAAAACGGAACTTTTCACCTTTTGGAATATGGGGTTATTAAAAACAAAGGAACAGAAGACTTCCCGAAAAAACTCCTCCATTTGTTTGAAATAATCGACCACCTTTGCAAGCTTTACAAGCCATCAATTTGCGGAATTGAGGAGACTTTTGTCAATGTGAATGCGACATCCTCCCTTAAACTTGGGGCGGCGCGCGGGGCAATCATCACTTCTGTTGCAAAAAACGAGGTTCCAATTGTGGAATTCAGCCCAAATGCGGTGAAGAAAACCGTAACGGGAGCTGGAAAAGCGGAGAAATCGCAGGTCGAATTTATGATCCAACGCCTTGTTTCGGGTGTGAAATCTGATTTAACCAGCGATGAATATGATGCGATTGCTATTGCGTTTTGTGCTGGAATATGAAAAACTGGAAACTTTACATTTGGCGTGTTTTGGAGGGAATTGGAATTATTGCGGCAATCTTTGGTCTTGTTCTTCAGTATCAATCCCTTCAAGAGCAGAAAATTCTTGGTGCATGGCAATTAATTACCACAAAAGTAAGTGGAAATTCCGGTAAAATTCAAGCATTGGAGTTTCTAAATTCCAAAGGCGTGCCACTTGTTGGCGTTGATTTATCCAAGGCTTATTTGCGTGGCGTGAACTTAAAAGGTGCGAATCTTCAAGGTGCAGATTTTGAATTGGCAGATTTAAGTGATGCACATTTTGAGGGTGCAGATTTGCAAAATACAAAGTTTAAGGGGGCAGATTTAAGTGATGCACATTTTGAGGGTGCGAATTTAAGTGGGGCAAGGTTTTATGGCGTTAATCAAATTGGAGATATAATATTGGGCGAAGAGACCTATTACACCAGACCGCAAGTATACAAATTGGTGCCATTAAACAGTCAGCAAGCAAAAGGCGTGACTCTTGTTGAACTCGTCAAGAAATAATCTCGCTTCCACATTTAAAACTCCAACTTTATGGTGGATTATAGTTAATTTTCCGCGTTATGTTGGGCTTTCAAAATTTTTCCGTTTTTTATTTTTGTATCACTGTACTAGTACGCTATAACACCTCGAGATTTGCAAAAAGTCAATTACTAAAAGGGTTTGATGGATTTTCGCCATGAAATTTTGCCGTTCGAAATTTTCGCACATGTGATTTTTGTTATAGTGTACTAGTACAGTGATACAAAAAAACAGTGGCGTTATTGTGCAAATTAATTACGCATCAAACAAAAAACTTGACAACTTAAATTGCCGCACAACTTTTGTTTGAAGAATTTTATTTTGAATTGTATGTCACTAAAATACACAAAAGAACACGAGTGGATTAAACTTGAAGGAAATGTTGCGGTTATTGGAATCACAGAACACGCGGCGGAAGCACTTGGAACGCTTGTATATGTTGAGCTTCCTGAAGTTGGGGCATCGGTGGAAATTGGTGGAACTTGTGGCGTTGTTGAATCGGCGAAATCAGCAAGTGATGTCTACTCACCTGTCGCTGGGGAAATTGTTGAAGTAAATGCAGAAGTTGAGTCAAATCCGGAGGCTATCAACGATGGAAAAGACGGCGAAGCTTGGATTTGCAAAATCAAAATCGAAAACCCAAGCGTTGTTGAAGGCTATATGTCCAAAGCAGAATATGACGCCTTTTTGCAACACTAATTTGTTGAAATTAGCATTCGCGGTTCTTGCAACATTTTTCGTTTTCACTCAAGTGAGTGCAAAATCGCCACCGATGGAAACCCTCAACATTGTAACGACGGATTCCTCCGCCCTTTACCTTCTTCAGGAATTGTCGCAAGAACTTTCAATTTTGCAAAAACTCAATGTAAGCATTTTCCTCGTTGATGAATCAAAGTTGATGAGAAATCTTCAGATTGGCAAAAAGGGCGAAGTCCTTGTTACTTCGGATGTCAACCTCTGTCAAACACTTGTTTCGAAGGGATTGGCAAGCCCACTTGCATTGAAAAAACTCCTACAGGAAAGCATTTATTGCACAAGTTTACGAGACGACGGCAAAGTCCTCATGCTTATGCCGGAAAAGGCACCATCGGCAACGCAAGAAAAAATCACAAACATTGCTGCCGCATTGAATGCAAGCGTTTATGTTTTCACTAAAAACGAGGACGCCCACCGCAAAATAGAAGAATGGCTGAAGCTTAAAGTCCCAGTCTGTGGCTTTAGTTCAACCTTCTTAAGTCTAAATGTGAAGAAATCAACATTGCAAAAAACTGATGCGACGGTTGAATACTTCGCTTGCCCTTTGATTGGAATCAAAAATGATGGATACGATGTCCTAATAAAACACTATGAAACGCAACACAATTCTTGATATCCTCGCGATATCAAAAGGCTCGCAAAACATACCGGCAAGAAAAGTGAAAATGCTCACATCTTACACCGCAAATATTGCACGATTCACCCAGAACATCGCTGATATCCTGCTTGTTGGTGATTCCCTTGGTATGGTGTTGTACGATATGCCGTCAACACATGGTGTGACTCTTGAAATGATGATACGCCACGCAAAGGCTGTTGTTTCGGCAACTCAAACACCGCTTGTCGTTGTTGATATGCCGTTTGGTTCGTATGAAATTTCCCCACAACAAGCGTTCGAAAATGCAAGCAAGGTTGTTGCGGAATCCGGTGGCGGTGCTGTGAAACTGGAAGGAGGGGCGGAAATGTTTGAAACGATTAAATTCCTTGTGGAGAGAGGGATTCCCGTCGTTGCCCATATTGGTTTAATGCCACAAAAAATTCACACAATTGGAAGTTATAAAAAAATCGATTTGACGCAGAAAATCATTGAGGACTTTGCATCCGTTGCAAATGCCGGTGCCTTTGCCATTGTGATGGAGAACATATCGGACGAGATATCTCAAATTATTGCGGGAAAGTTTCCGGATATCTTGACGATCGGAATTGGTTCGGGGACGAATTGCAAAGGACATGTTGCTGTTTTTGAGGATCTAATCAACCTTTCAACGGCAACAACTCCACCCTTCAGCAAGCCAATTTTTGATATCAAGACTCAAACGATGGAGCTTATTGAAGGATATTTTGCAAAACTATGATTCCAACCCTTGTTTTCATGGCAGCAATGCTTCTTTCCCACATTGCAAATGCAGGACCATACACCGAGATTCCCAAAATTTTTGCAAAGGGTGAACAACAGGCGAAAAGCTTGAAAATTGGTTATAATCTAACAAATAACTTGAATCAAAAGCAAAGTTTGTTCTTTGTGGAGGGCATTTTGCGGAACGAGCACATTAATCATAATTCAAGAATTGATTTAACATCGGCATCGGCATCTTCAAAGGGTGCGGTAGTTTCAAGCACGGGAAGCACGCTATTTAGAACGACGACATTTAAGGATTTACACAAGTTTGGTAAAAAAGAGGAATCGTTACTTCTGACTGGTGTTGCTTACGGAAGGCTTTATGATTTTTCGGATAACATATCATCGCAAAATAGTCTTCAAGACCAAATCGTCACTGCGGGTTTTGGTTTGTCGAATTCTAAAGTCTACACCGCAGGCTTTTCGGTTGGAGTTCGAAACGCTGATGTCTTTTTTGGTTCGAATAAGAATAACATTCGCTCGTATATCTACCGCCCGTCCTTTGTTTATAACAACTCTGTGAAAAATATTATTCCGCAATTTCTTAAGGAATTTCTTGCGGATTACCAAATTTTTGATTTCGCAACCGAGACGAACCTCAAAATCGAATACGCGTTGATAGCTTCGTATAATACCAATATTCAGCAGGTATATATCGGTTTTGAAAAGTCTTTGTCAAAGCATATTTCCCTTGCAATTTTTTATGATCTCGAAACTACGCTTAGTAGATTCCAAACCTTGGAAAATAATAATAGAATTGAAAAAATATCAACTAGTCTTGTTTTAAAATTATGAAAGTGCTGAAATCCTTGCAGGAATTGCAATCGTTTTTGAAAACCAATGGTAATGATATCGCATTTGTTCCAACGATGGGAAACCTACACGATGGGCATATCAGTCTTGTTCAAACTGCCGGAATTTATTCCAAAAATGTTGTTGTTTCAATTTTTGTAAATCCAACGCAGTTTGCGGCGAATGAAGATTTCTCGACATATCCAAAAACCATTGAACAAGATTTGGAAAAACTTCAAAATGCGGGAGTCGTTGCCGTTTATATTCCAACAATTCAGGATGTCTACCCCACGAAATCAACGATGCACCTTGATATCCCGCATTTAACAAAATGCCTTTGCGGGGTTTCGCGTCCGCATTTTTTTAATGGTGTGATGACCGTCGTCCTCAAGCTGATTCTTCAAGTGCAACCAAAATTCCTGATTCTCGGCGAAAAGGATTTCCAGCAATTTCTTGTGGTGAAATCAATGGTTGAATCTCTTTCACTGCCCGTTGATGTCATTCCTTCACCAATTGTTAGAAACGAGAACGGGCTTGCACTTTCTTCGCGAAATGGATATTTCTCAAACCTTGAAATTCCGGAAAGAATCAACAAAATTCTGTTTGAATGCGTGGAGAGTTCGCCTCAAAATGGTGTTGAAAATGCACTAATCGAGGCAAGAAAGCATCTTGAATTCCTTGATGAAATTGATTATTTAGAAGTTCGATCATCGAAAGATTTGTCTCAATATGGTGAGGCTCAAACCCTGAAAAACTTCCGATTATTCTTCGCGGGGAAGATCAACGGCGTTCGTTTAATTGATAACATTTCTTTTTAAATATGCTTCCAAACAGAATTCTTACGCATAAAGATTATATGGAAATTGCAGCACAAATTGCAATGGAAAATTTTGGAAAAACAGGCGTAAATCCTTCCGTTGGTGCGGTGATTGTTCAGGGAAATACTGTTGCAACTGGTGTTACAAGCATTGGAGGAACCCCCCACGCAGAGGTTAACGCAATTGCAAATGCGAAAAACATTGGCATGGATTTGAAAAAATCAACGCTTTTTGTCACACTGGAACCTTGCTCGCATTATGGGAAAACTCCGCCTTGTGCAAAAGCAATTGTTGAGGCAGAAATCCCAAATGTTTTTTTTGGATTTTCAGACCCAGACCCTCGTGTCAACGGCAACGGTGTGAAATTTCTTCGTGAAAATGGCGTGAATGTTGAATTTCTACCAATTAATTTAATTGCACAATTACACGGCGGATATTCAACCTTCAAAACGAAAAATCGCCCGTTTGTTACTTTGAAAATCGCCTCTTCTCTTGATGGAAAAATCGCT